>VBIZ01000071.1 GCA_005880575.1 Chloroflexota bacterium
AGCCGGGATACGAGCCCGCCAGACGCGGAAGCAGGACCGGGTCGATGCCTTCGCGCTTCAACACGGCGAGCATGGCTTGGATGATCGGCGCGTCAGAAGACGTGCTCGTCGGATCGTAGCCGCCGCTCGGGTTCACATCGATGTCGGCGAAACCGCGCTTCGCGAGATGTGCCTTGAGCGCGGCGATCGCGCCCTCGTACGTCATGTCCGGCACGAGCCGAAGATCGAGCTTCGCGACCGCGCGATGCGGCATCACGGTTTTCCCGCCCGGGCCGGTGTAGCCGGCGACGAGGCCCTCGATGTTCACCGTCGGCGTGAACAGGAATCGCTCGAGCGTCGCACGCCAGGGAAGATCCCCCGCCCAGCGCTTGGACCCAAGAAGCGACTTGGCCGTCGCCTCGCTCAGCTTCGTCGCGGCAGCGTCGAGCATCGCGCGCTCCGCCGCGGTCGCGGCCTTCGCCTCGCGGCCGAACCCGTCGATCGCCGGATCGCCGTCGGCTGTGACGAGCGTCGAAAGCGCTTGAACGAGGTGGAACGCCGGACTGTCGAGACGGGCTCGGTTCGACGAGTGCACGTCCTTCGTCGGCCCGCGCCCCCACTTCTCGCCGCTCGCGACGAGCTCGCACTCGACCACACCCTTCGCCCCGAGAAAGATGGACACGCTGCCGTCGGGGTCCTGAAATGCCGATGGCATGAACACGCCGATCGTCCGCCGGAGGGCAGCCCTCACGTCGGGATCCGCGACGACCTGGCGGAAATGCGGCGATCCGATCTCCTCCTCGCCCTCCGCGACGAGCACGAGGTTGACCGGGAGCTTCTTCCCTGCCCCCTGGATCGCGTGGAGCGCCGCGAGGAACGCGGCCTGGGGGCCCTTCTGATTAACCGCGCCGCGACCGATGATCACCTTGCCGAATCCGGGCCTGTCGACGATCGCGGCGGTGAACGGCGGCGAAGACCACTCCGCGGGATCGGCCTGCTTGACGTCGTACATGAAGTAGAGCGCGACGGTCTTCGCGGCGCCGGCGTCGAGCGTCGCGAACACGCCGGGGTGACCGTCGGTGTCGATTCGCGTTGCCTTCTGAAAGCCGGCGTCGCGGGCGAGCCGCATCATCAGATCGCAGCCTTCGTCCATGCCGCGATCCTCCGCCGCGAGGGCCGGATGCCTCACCCACTCCTGAAGGCGTCCCACGCTCTCGTCGTGGCGCTTGGAGATCTCGGCCTGGATGCTCCGCAGCGACGGCTCGGCGAGGAGAGACTGTGCCGCTTCAGTCACGGCTGGTGATGGTATTGAGTTTGCCGCTCGTCGGCGCGCGCTCGGAGGTGATCACTATCGCGTGGGGTTGACGATGCGTTCGATCTGCTTCACGTGCGTCCGCTCGTGGCGAGCCAGCCACTGCGCGTAGAACAAGACGGTCCGCTCCAGGAGCGCTCCCGCCCCCGTCACCGTCGCCGAGCGTGACCAGCCCTTCCGGGGCAACGGCTCCAGGACTGCGAGTAGATCGGCACGCTGTTTCGTAAAGGAACGAAACGAGCGCCGGAAGTCGAGCTCCGGATAGTCCGTCTGCTTCATCCAGGTCCGAGGGTCGATTGCCCGGAGCGTTGGCTTGTCCTGGGCGAGCATCGCCGCGATGCAGCTGCCCCACATGTCGGCGCACGAACGGAGATGGGCGAGCACATCGTTCGCGGACCACTCGTCGGAGCGTGGTCTCCTCCGCAATCGAGCCGGTGCCACATCGGCGGTGACCGCAGCGATGCGCCGCGGCGATTCTGCAAGCAGCGTCAGAACCTCATCAGCCGTGAGCGATGTCTTGGCCACGCGATGTCAGCGAGCGGCCGACAAAGGACTTCTGATCACGAATACCCCTCAGCCGACCTGCGCGAGGAGCAAGTAGATATCGGTCCGGCGCTCCGTGGCATCGTCGGCCCAGTCGCCATAGACCTCCCAGCTTGTCCCGGTCTGCTGACGACCGTTCGTCGCACACCACCGCTCTAGCGCGGCATACGCGGGGGCCATCTCGGAGTACTCGCCCCAGTGGGCGGTCGTCACCGCAGGTCCAGCGGGTGTTTGCGAGTGGCGCACGTCGCCCTTGTCGACGAAGTCGCCGAACACTTCCACGCCGGCTTCGATGTGCGCGAGGCCGCCGAAATACACCACCACGTTGTGTCCCGTCCGCACGCGCTGATCGCGCAGCACCGGCCAGACCGTGTCGAGCAGCTTCAGGATCGTCCGACCCAGCTCCGCGCGCGACGCTCCGCCACGCGCCACCGCAAGTTGGCGCGGCGCCGCCTCCTCAACCCTGATCTCGTAGTCCATCAGTCCCGGCCCTTGGTCGTGGCGATATCGGCCTCGTTGCCCGCGGGATCGGCCAGCGTCCACCACGACGGCGCGAACTTGTCGCGCACCATCCGACCACCCGCGGCGAGCGCGGCCGCGACGCGCGCTTCCGCCTGCTCGTAGGGCACCCATACCGCGATGTGGATCGCGCCACCGCCATCCGCGCGCGGCTCCCTCATCTGCTCGAACCAGAACGGCACGGCGCGACCGCGCGGATCGACGAGATCCTCGGCGGGGCTGTCGCGGCGCGGCTCATACCCGAGCACGGCGCGCCAGAAGGGCATGACCCCGGGACGATCGGTCGCGCCCGGGATGACGAGCACGCTCTGGACCGCCGACGGGTCGGCAGAGAAGCCCAGCTTTCGGGCGGCGGCCGAAATCCGACGAGCAATTTCGACGATGCCACGCGTCATTCCGGCGTAGTCCTCGCTGATCTTCAGCAGGCGCACGGTCACGCCATCGTGCCGCACGTCAACATCGGGGCGCTGCTCGTCGATGCCCGGCAGCTCGCTGATGGCCTCCACGAGCCGCGCGCCTGCCGCGAAGGATCCAGTCTGGAAATACGCGTTCGCACCGTCGCCGAGGACGCGCCAGTCGTCGACGCCCTCGGACTCACGGAACTGCGTCGGACTGATGTGGTCGCTCATGCGGGCCTCCTTGTCATTGAGGACATTCTCACCGAACCGTCCCGTCGATCCTCCGCACTGGGTCAGTCGTCCCACCGGACGACGACCCGCCCCCGCATGTCCGGTAGCGGCAAGGACGCCGCTTCGGCCTCTACCGCGTCGCGCGCCGCGCGCGAAAGACGGCGCCAGGTTTGGATGGTCACAGTCCTCGCTGCACGTCGCCACGTCCCCGCGATCTCGCCATCGACGAGAACACCGCCCGGCCAGACGCGAGACGTCCAGAGCACGCTGCGACGCGAGGCGTCGGGGACCAGGAGCTCACGATCGCGTCCCTGGAGAAGGAAATAGGCATCGCCGCTTGGGAGGAGCCGCGCGGAAGCGGCGGGGCCTGGGACCGCGCGAAACGCCGGCTCGTCGCTCGTGAGGATCCACGACTCGCCGACCGGTGTTCGCACCGGGGTCAGCCTCCTACGGAGCGCGTCGAAAGCCGCGACGCCTCCCCGGGAACCGATCCCCGACCACTGAGCGAACGCGTCGGCTGTTGTGGGACCGAAAACGTGCAGATATCGACGCGCGAGCTCAAGGCGAGCATCGGTCGGGTCGACCTCGGGTCGCGGCACGGTCCAGATCGTCGGTTGTCGCGCGCCCTCCCATCGAATCAGGATCGTGCCGGTCGGTGCGGCATACCGCAGCCGATTTGGGATTTCGCCGAGCGCTCTCCCCGCTTCGCCGTACGTCATTCGCGCGCCGCGAAGGAGAACGCGCACGCGAGCCGCCAGGTCCTCCGCGACACGCCGGGCGTCGACTTCGTCCGGCAGCCTCCCGAGCGAGAACACCGCGAGGTCGCGTGCCGGGATCACGTAGGCGGAGTACCGCGGCCCCCAGACCTGGACGAGCGACGAGTCCTCCCAGGTCGACGGCCCGGTCCCCTCGACACGCGCGTGGATCGAGAGGAGCGCAGCGCGCGGCATGCTGTCTTGCAAACCCGCCCATGCCGCGCGCCGGAGCGAGTGACGTCCGCGTGGGAGTCGCTCATCGAGCGCGCCGACATGTCGCCTGAACGCGAGAACTTGCGCCCGCGTGAGGTCGAGACGGGCTCCCGGCGCTATGCCTTGACGCAAGTGCACCGCCTATCTCGCCGTTAAGGCGTCGGGTCGTAGCCTCCCGGTATCGTCGCCACCATCGTCCCGGACACGCCGATCCGGACGACGCTTTGCGTCGCGAGGTCAAAGATTGCGGACACGTTCACGTCGCTCTTCGGACGGAACACCACGCGATCCTCTCCGATCCAGCCGCTCGGCTCGCCCTCGAGTCCGCTCGAGCGGCGTCCGCGTTCGTCGATGAGGTACATGCCGCCCGGCTCGTCAGGGAAGAGTCCCATGTTCGCGATCGTCCGACCGCTCGGCGACAGCACGCCTCGCGTGGCCGCATAGGAACGTCCATCCGCCGTCAGCCAGGAGCGGACCTCGCGGCCATCCCAGCCAAAGGTCGCCGTGACGATGTACGGAAACGTCGTCCGGTTGTCGATGCACAGGATGCCGACGGGCGTTGCGTTGCGGACGATGTCACCGGGCTCGCCATAGGCGCAGATCACCGCCTGAAGACCGCCTGTCGCGGGATCGAAGACCATGTACCCCCGCGGCTGATACGCGCAACCCGGACACAGTCCGGCAGGCCAGCCGTAGTTCCGCCCGTCGAGGCCAAACACGATCTGGTCGCCGCGCCAGCCCACCGGCCACATCATCCGGCCAGCGGGGACATTGAGGTCGCGGTGGTTGCCGCCGCCGTCGAGGTCCTCGACGTACGCCTGCGGCGGGCTACGGTTGGGTCCCCAATGGAGGAGCGTGACCGCTATGCGGCGGTCATCCGGACTCACCGCCACGGCGGCCTGGTCCTCGGGACCGACCCGGAGCGGTCGGACCGGACCCTGCGTGCCGTCGACGTTCAGCGATCGGAGCTGCGACTCGCCGTCGATGAAATACACCCGGGTACGCGAAACGCTGACTGCCGGCAGAGCGATCTCACGTACCGGCCGCGTCGCGGCAGACGCTCGCGCGGCGACGTTTCCCTCGCGGTCGATGATCGACACCTCATATCTCGGGACGGGCTTCAGGTCGAATACTCCGGTGACGAGGACCGCGAAGTGCGGATGCGTCGCATCGGTCGCGGTGGGCGTCGACGTAGTCGCTGACGAGGGAGCGGCCGGGGCGGCCGTAGCGGCAGCTGGGCTGGGCGACGACGCGCTCGCCGGCGCAGGCGTGGTCGGCGCGGCGGGAGCCGGTGCGCACGCCGCAAGCATCGCAAGGACGAGCGCTCCGACCAGACGAGGCATGAACGAAAACTCTACAGACGACCTCGCGGTATGTCGGCCCGGCTCGAGGGAGGCAGCAGGGGCGTGTCCTTGAAAGGGATGATCTCGAGATAAGCGGCGAAAGCAAACAGCGCCCAGAACGCGGACTCCCTTAGTCTCCGGTGGCAGGCACGCCCTCGTGATGGGAGCATCGCGCGACTAGGGACCGAAGACATAGGCATCATCGTGAGAACGACAGCGGGAGGACCAGGGGAATGAGCAGGGTGCGTGTACTCGTCGGCACACGGAAGGGCGCGTTCGTCCTGGAGGCCGACGGACAGCGCAAGAAGTGGAACGTCAGCGGTCCGCATTTCGGCGGCTGGGAGATCTATCACGTGAAGGGCTCTCCGGCGGATCCGGAACGGCTCTTCGCGTCACAGTCCACCGG
>VBIZ01000072.1 GCA_005880575.1 Chloroflexota bacterium
GTTCTCTATCCCGTCGACGAATTCGACCTCATCGAATTGCACCTGGCCCCGCGCCGCACTGATGGAGAGCTGCTTCGCGAAATAGTGATGCAGTCCGACGTGGTCGCCGAATAGCGTGTCCGGTCCGAATGCGACGTGGTCGATCCCCATGAGATCCGCGCAGTACTCGAAGTGCTCCATGAAGCTCTCGATGTTGTGCTTTGGGTGCTTCTTCGTGAGCGTCGTGTGCGGCGCGGCCTCGATGCCGATGACGCCGCCCTTCGCCGCGAGCGCCTTCAGCACCTCGTCCGGCTTCATCCGTTTCGTGTTCCACAGGCCGCGTGCTCCGGCATGCGTCGTGAAGATCGGCTTCTCGCTCGCCTCGATCGTATCGAGCGATGTCTGGTCGCCGGAGTGCGAGATGTCTATGGCAATGCCGAGCTTGTTCATGCGGCGGACCGCCTGGCGCCCGAACTCGGTGAGGCCGCCGTCGCGCGCTTCGCGCAGACCGCTGCCGAGCGTGTTTGCCTCGCTGTAGGCGATGCCGGACGAGCGGATGCCGAGTCCGTAGAGGATGTCGAGGCGGTCGACCTCGTTCTCGATCGCGGTCGCGGCCTCGAGCGATGCGACGAACGCGATCTGTCCGTTCTCCTTCGCGCGCTTGATGTCGTCAAGTGACTCTCCGCGAATGACGAACTCCTGGTGAGCGATATCGCCCATCCGCATCCCCAGGTCGTAGACGATGTCGTCCCATTTCCAGCCGGCCTTCGAGGTGATGGTGGCGGTGCCGTCCATCAGGCAGTCGAAAACGGCGTCTAGGCCCGACTGGGCCATGCCCGCGTATCCGGTGAAGTCGCGGCCTTGACGGCGGTACTCCGCGAGGTCGCCGAAATCCTCGGGAACGATGAAGCAGTGATCGTGGAGCGAAACCGCGAGGTTCTGGTCCAAGAGTTGCCACACGCGCTCCTCTTGCGACTCGTTTACCTCGACCTTGTGCGAGGGCACACGATCGAGCTCCTTCGCGAGCTTGAATTCGCGGTAGTCGGTCCCGGGCTCGAGATATTCGAAGCTCTTGTAGCCCTCGTATTTCGTGCGCTTGCCGACGTCGGTCGTTTTCATCGTGTCCTCCCCGGTACGTGATGCGGACCGATACTAGCGACGACGGCGGGGATCGAGCGCGTCCCGAAGCCCGTCGCCGAGAAAGTTGAACGCGAGCACAACGATCGTGATCGCGAGTCCCGGATAGATCGCAAGCGCTGGCGCCGTGAATACATAGAGCTGCGCGCGCTGCAGCATGTTGCCCCACGACGGTAGCGGCGGCTGCACGCCCAGCCCTAGGTAGCTCAGCGCCGACTCGGTGAGGATCGCGAATGCGACTCCCAGCGTGGCCGAAACGATGAGCGAAGGGATCGCCTGCGGGAGGATGTGCCGCAGAAGAAGTCGCGGCCCGGCCACGCCAAGTGACTCCGCCGCGACGACGAACTCCGCGGTCTTCCAGCGGAGCGTCTCGCCGTACACGACCCGCGCGACAGGCATCCACGAGAGCGCGCCGATGACGAGGATTAGCGTCCCCACACCGGTCCCGAGCACGGTGATCACGACGAGGATGAAGAAGAACGCTGGCACCGCGAGCATCGCGTCGGTGAAGCGCATGAGCGCTCCGTCTATCCAGCCGCCCTTGAAACCGGCGACCGCCCCGACGAGGACGCCGATCACGATCGCCGCCAGCATCGCGGCGAGCCCGACGAGGAGCGTCACGCGGCTCCCGTGCAGGAGACGACTCAACATGTCGCGGCCGAGCTCGTCGGTCCCGAGGGGATGCACCGAGCTTGGACCGGCGAGTCCGTGGATCGCATCGGTCGCTTCGGGCGGGATCGTCCAGAGCACCGGACCCGCGACCGCGAACGCCGCGACGGTCGCGAGGACGATGAGCGCAGCGAATCCGAGGCGATTCATGCGAGACGGAGCCGCGGATCGATTCGGGTGTAGGCGAGGTCGACGAGAAGAGTGGCCACGACGGCGATCGCCGCGACGACCACGGTGAGTCCGGTGACGAGCGGGTAGTCCCGGCCCTGCGCCGCCTCGAGGGCGAGACGTCCCATTCCCGGCCAACCGAACACCGCCTCGGTCACGACCGTCCCTCCAATGAGGCGCGGCACCAGCGCACCGATCGCGCTGACGACCGGGATGAGCGCGTTACGGAGGGCATGCCGCATCATCACGGTGCGCGGCCGAAGGCCCTTTGACGTCGCGGTACGCACGTAGTCCTCGTGAAGCACCTCGATCATCGACGAGCGCGTGAAACGCGCGACTGTCGGCAGAATGGTGGTCGCGAGCGCGATCGCGGGCAGGACGAGGTGGGCCAACCGATCTCCGAATGTGTCCGAAGAGACTGAGGTCACGCCCGCGGACGGGAGGACATGTAGCGAGACCGCAAAGACGAGGATGAGGACGATCCCGAGCCAGAAGACGGGGACGGACAGGCCGATCGCGGACACAAGGCTCAGAAGATGATCGATCGGCTTCCCGCGTCGCACCGCCTGGACCACGCCGATCGGAATGCCGAGGACGATCGAGATCAGAAGCGCCGACCCAGCAAGCGTGAGGGTGTTCGGGAGACGGTCGGCGATGCGCCCGGTGACCGGCTCATTCGTGAGGAGCGACGTCCCGAGGTCGCCGTGGAGCGCGCCCGCGAGCCATTCGATGTAACGCTGCGGCACGGGCCGGTCAAGACCCATGAGCCGTATGAGGGCCTCGCGCTGCTCCGGCGACACATCGAACCGCATGATCGAGGCCGGACCGCCGGGAGCGAGGTTCACGAAGAAGAACGTGAGGGCGCTCGCGAAGACGATCACGAGCGCCCCCAACGCGACGCGCTGAAGAAGGAAGCGAGCTACTGCCGGAGCGGCCAGGCCGCTCCGGTCAGCCGGAGCGAAGCGGAGGTCACTTCTTAGCCAACCACCATTCGCCGAGGTAGTGCATGGCATCGCGGAGCCCCAGCTCGGGAACGCCGTTTAGCGAGGTGCTAATCACGTCGATCTCCT
Organism: Chloroflexota bacterium; assembly: GCA_005880575.1. Taxonomy (GTDB): domain Bacteria; phylum Chloroflexota; class Limnocylindria; order P2-11E; family P2-11E; genus 3-1-20CM-2-70-9. The sequence continues at coordinate 3,024 of VBIZ01000072.1, forward strand.
GCGGGTACCAGAGGAACAAGTAGGGCAGCGTCTCGGACGTGTACGCCTGGAGCTGCTTGTACACGGCCTTCCGGGCATCGAGGTCGCTCGCGCTCTGACCCTGCACGAGCAGGTCGTCGAGCTTCGGGTCCTGGTAGCCGGGGATGTTGAATCCCTTCCCCGCGGCGCTGGAGTGGTAGTACGGGAAGACATCCGGATCGGAGGGGTACGTCCACCAGTTCACGGTGGCTGTGTACTCTCGGCGGACAACGTCCTTCTGGATGTATGCGTTCCACTCCATGGTGTTGAGCTCGGCGATGACACCGACCTTCTTCAGGTCCTGCTGGATGAGCGCGTTGACCGGTTCGAGCACCCCGCGCTGCCCGACATCCATCGTGAACTTGAACGGCTGCCCGTTCTTCTGAAGCACTCCGTCCGGGCCAGGCGTCCAACCGGCCTGCGCGAGGAGATCCTTGGCCTTCGCCTGGTCGTAGGGGTACTTCGACGCGAGCGACGGGTCGTAGTACGCGGCGAGCGCGGGTGTGATCGGCGAGTTCGCGATCGACCCGTAGCCGGACTCGACCGACTTGATGATCGCCTGACGATCGATGGCGTGAACGAACGCCTGGCGTACACGGACGTCGGTGAAGCGGGTATCGGTCTGGTTCAGCGCCAGCCAGTAGTACTGGACGAGCGGCCTGGAGACCACGGCGAGTCCGTTCGCGGTCTTAACGCGGTCAACGGCGGCCTTGTTGTCGAGGATCATGATCGTGACGTCGCCGGCGAGGGCTTGAGCGATCTGCGTATTCGGGTCCGGTACGACGGTGAAGACGACTTTCTCGAGATATGGCTTCGGACCGAAGTAATTGTCATTGCGGACGAGGGACACGCTCTGGCCCGAGGTGTACTTCTCGACCTTGAATGGTCCGGTGCTCACCGGGACGCCCTTGTTGAAGGATGCGGTCGTCAGCGGGTTCGACGAGAGGATGTGCTTCGGAAGGATCCCGGAGTTGTACGCGAGGAACGAAGGGAGCGCCGCGAATTTGCGCGAGAGGTCGAAGCGCACCGTGTTGGGGTCGACAACCGTCACGCTCTTCACGGCGGCGTAGCTCGCGCGGTTCTGCGCGCCGAGGTCGGGCTTCAGAACAATGTCGTTGAACGTGAACGCAACATCATCGGCGGAGAACGCGTTGCCGTCGCTCCACTTCACGCCACTGCGCAGCTTGAACGTCCAGCTCAGGCCGTCGGCCGCGGTGTTCCAGCTCTCGGCGAGGTCGGGAGCCGGCGCGAGGTCCTTGCCCGGCTTCGTGAGCCCCTCGAAGATCGCGCGGTTGATGAAGAGCGATTCGACGAAGGCGTTCGGACTCCACGGATTCAACGTGGGATCGGCGCCGATCGGGATCGTCACAGTCCCTCCGGCAACGGGAGCGCCCTGTGCCGACGGAGATGTCGATGAACCCGGCTGGGCCGCTCCGGTGCACGCGGAGACAAGGAGCGCGCCCACGATTACGAGCGCCGGTATGGCGAACGGATGGCGAACCTGAAAGAGCATCACGGACCTCCCCACGTCGCGTAGAGCGCCGAGTTTAGTCCGAACGCGCGGCGTTACTCCGGTGTCGAGAACCGACCACGGTAGTTCACATCGAGTATTGCCAGCCTTTTCAGATGCGTGTCCAGACGTGACTTGAAGCTCGCGAGATCGCGTGTCTCCGGTGGTGACCAGAGCACCTCGGAGAGTGCGACGAGGCGCGGCCACGCCATGTACTCGACCCGCTTGGGATCGGGCATGTACTCGGTCCAGATCTGTCCCTGGGCACCGAGGACGTGCTTCGTCTCCTCCGCGGAGAGCTGCTTCGGCACGGGCCGGTACGCGTAGACGTCCTCGAGCGAGTTGTGGCCGCCGATCCCGGGACCTTCCTCGCCACGCCAGCTCATGACGGTGGCGCCCGGTGCGAGACCGCCCTCAAGGATCTCGTCCCACCCCACGAGACGCCGCCCGCGCTTTTGAAGCCACGCATCGAAATGGCGAATGAACCACGATTGAAGCTCGTCCTCGTTCCGAAGACCCTCCTTCTTCATGCGCTCCTGCGCGGACGGCGTGTTGCGCCACTCGGTCTTCGGGCACTCGTCTCCGCCCACGTGGATGAACTTCGAGGGGAAGAGGTCGAGCACCTCGTCGAGGACATCCTCGAAGAACCGGAGCACGTTGTCGGTAACCCCGAGCACGTGGTCGGTGATCCCCCACGTCGTGAGGACCTCGACCTGCTTGCCGGTGTTCCCGAGCTCGGGGTACGCCGCGATCGCGGCCATGGCGTGCCCCGGCATCTCGATCTCCGGCAGGATGGTGATCCCGCGATCGGCGGCATAGCGCACGACCTCGCGCACGTCGTCCTGCGTGTAGAAGCCGCCGTGCGGTCTGCCCGAGAACTTGCGAAGCGAGGGATCCTTCGTCCGCGGCGCGGTCATCGAATCCTTGCGGAACGCGCCCACGGCGGTGAGCTTCGGGTACTTCTTTATCTCGATGCGCCAGCCCTGGTCTTCGGTAAGGTGCCAGTGGAAGACGTTGAGCTTATGCAGCGCGAGAAGATCGATGTGCTTGAGCACGAATTCCTTCGGCATGAAATGGCGGCCAACGTCGAGATGGCTTCCCCGCCACGCGAAGCTCGGCCGATCCTCGATCTCGACGGCCGGGATCGCCCACGAGGCGCCGGCGATCGGGGCGCGCCGGTGAATGTCAGGCGGAAGGAGCTGTCGCAGTGTCTGCGCGCCGTGGCGGATGCCGGCGGGCTTGGGCGCGCGGATCGCCACCTCGTCCGCACCCACCGTCAGGCGGTAGCCCTCCTCGCCGAGGTTCGCGAGCGACGAATCCAGCGCGAGCGCGATGCTCGAGGTCTTTGCCGAGGACGCGATCGGGAGCGGCAGCCCGGTCGCGGGCCGGAGCTGATCGCGGAGCAGCTCGGCCTCGGCGCGAAGGTCGTCGGCGGCGACGATGGACGTCGTCGCCCCGAGAACGAAAGCACCCGAGCGCGGCGTGAGCTTCGCGGGTACAGGGATCAGCGCGGCGGGGGCCACCTCGGCATGGTATCGACAGAACGCTTAGGGCGATGAGTCGATGCGGATGATCGTCTCGCCGAAACCGGGGATCTTGAGCTCGCCGAGGTTGCGCCCATCGCGCGTAGCGATGATCGCGATCTTGCCTTTGGCGTTGCTCACCGCGTAGAGCCGCTCGCCGTCGGGGGTGAGCGCGACCCCGTCGAACTCCCAATCGCTCTGCCATACCGCGCGCGAGGACAGATCGGAAGTGTTGACGACTACGATCCCCTTCGATCCGACGGTGTAGATACGATCGCCACTCGGCGAAAGGAGCGCGCCGCTGGTGACGTAGCGCTTCGCGTCCGCGACCGGGAAGAAGAAGCGACCGACCGCGGCAAGCACGCCCTGGTCGGCGCGGCTGACGGGGACCGATGACGTGCGGCGCAGCGTCATCTGTCGCGCGTCGAACTCGTCGATCAGCCCCAGCGCGGGATTGATCGCGTACACCGTGGCGCCGTCCGGCGTGACCGCGACCGACCAGAGCAGGTATTTCTCGAAATCGCTCGAGCGCTGCTCCATCGGGACCGGGACGGTAAGCATCCGCCGCGACACAAGATCGACCGCGAGGAAGTAGGGCTGCTCGTCCGCCTTCGGTGTGCATCGCGGCCCGTCCCACGAGGTGCAGTAGCTGTTGGGATTGCCGGCGTCGAGGGTGAACATCCACCGTCCGTCCGGAGAGAAGACCGGAATGGCACGGAAGCCACTCTGGCTAACGGCGCCGGCGATCGCGGTCGCGGGGAGGAGCGTGCTCGAAGGGACGTCGAAGACGCGCGGGCCGGTCGCACCCTCGCCGAATTGGTTGAGATAGAGGGACCGGCCGTCGGGCGACATCGCGACGAACCCGTACGTCGATTTGCCCTTGAGGTCGAGCGTCGCGATGGTCGCGCCGGTCCCCGCGTCGACGACCCTGAAGCCGGTCACCCAGTCGCCGCTCTCCTGATATGGCGAGATGGAGAGCGCGAGGTGGCGTCCGTCGCGCGAGAGCGCGGTCTGCCCACCCGCCCAAACGGCGTGATACGTCCGATCCAGCGTGAACGAGGCGAGCTCGCGGCCGGATCCGATCTCGAGCCGGCGGACGATGGTCCGCGTGGACCCGTTGGCGTCCTCGGTCGTGAAGAGAGTGGCGCGATCGAACGAGGGCGAGCCGTCCGGAAGCGTGCGCAGCGTCTCGCCGGTCCGCGCGTCGATCGCCACGATGTTCGCGACTCCGCCGGAGGCAACCGACCGCAGGTAGATCACGTCGTTCGCGGCGTTCGTGGGCCGCGGGCTTGCTGTCGGGCTCGGAGTCGCGGTCGGGGTCTCACTCGGGCGAGGCGCGGCGACCTCCGCGCTGCACGCGGCAAGGAGGAAAGCAAGCGCCAGGACGACGACACGCTTTGGCCGCATCTTCACCGATCCTCGATACAACCCGCGCACGCCGGCGGTTCCCGCTAGGCCGGCGCGGCCTCCGCGCGGCGATTCCCGACGACGGCAATCGTGGTGGCGCCCATCCCGAACAGCAGGGCGCCGATGATCACGATCCCGCCGAGGATGGGAATGAGCGCGATCAGGAGCAGGACCACCAACCCGATCAGGAGTGCGAGCCACACCGGGACCGGCCTTCGCGCGATGCGCAGAAGCGCGCCGCCGATGCCGACCGCTGCGACGGGGATGCTGAGCGCGAGGGCGACGACGAACAACGCGAGCACCACGAATCCGATCCACCACCCGCCGATCAGATAGCCGACCGCGAAGAACACGATCGACAGTATCGGCAGGCCGATGAGCACCAGCACGCCGATGGCGAGGGTCATCCACGGAGAGTGAACGAGCGCTTCGCCCGCGCGCCGGGAGAATCCGGGGAAGAAGAACACGACCAGGATCCCGAGGATGAGGAGACCGATGAGGCCCTTGAGCCACTCGACCACGAGCGCCGCGGTTCCCGTGAAGAGCGGCGCGCGACCGTTGTCGGGAGCTTGGCGCTCGATCGATCCTTTGACCGACGAGGCGTTCGCGATCTGCGCTTCGTTCTTGCTCGTGTACTTGAGCGACCCTCCGACACTCCCTCGATCGGTGATCTGGAGCCGCTCGATGGTGGCCTTTACGTTGCCGCCCACGGCGCTGTCGATCTTCGCATTGCCCCCGCCGACCTGAAGGTCGCGGCCGATGGGACCGCTGATCGTGGCATCCGCTCCGGCGAGGATGGCGTCACGACCAACTTTGCCGTTGCCGAGGATCGTCAGCTCGTTTCCGGCGGCGACGAAGTCGTTCGTGACCTTTCCATCGAGCACGACGCGGCTCGCTGCGACTCGCACGCTGCCCCCGACCTGACCACGGATCTGGACGACGTTCCCAGCCGCGATCACGTCGCCGGTGACGGTGCCGTCGATGCTGATGTTGTTCCCACCGGCGATGAGATCGCCGTGAATCGTCCCGTTGATCGCGATATCCGAGCCAAACGCGTAGAGGTCATCCTCGATCGTGTCGCTGCTGCCGATCGTGATCTCCTGGCCTTGGCGGATATCAGCGGCCGCGGCACGGCTCGGGCTGAGCGCGAGGATGAGCGCGACGCTGGCGAGGAGACGGACGATTCGGAGCGGCATCGCTCCGGATACTAGGAGCGGCCGCCAAATGGCACACGCGTCGGGTCGGTCAATTTCTAACCAAGCGCCAGAGCGAGGACGCCGACGACCATCGCGGCCGCGCCGACGCCTCGACGCATGACGTGGCCCTCCGCCAGCATGCGCGCGCCGAGCAGCACGCCGATGAGGATGCCGATCTCGCGCGCCGGCGCGACGTAGGACACGGGACTTACGACGAGCGCGGTGAGCACGAGGATGTAGGCGAGCCGACTCAACACTCCGACGCCGAGGACAGCACCGCGGTGCCGCATCCAGGCCGCGCGCACAGCGTCGCGATCTCGGAGAGCGACCGGGGTCACCACCAGAGCTTGGCCAACGACGGTGCTCCAGTCATAGAGGAGCGGCGGGATCAGCACGACCGCCACGGCCGTCTTGTCCCAGAGGGTGTACAGCGCGATCACCGCACCGGTCGCGAGCGCGAAGCCGACGGCGCGGCCCGCGCCGTCGCGACGCAGCGCGCGTGGATCTCCGGTCAGGACCAACGCACCGACGACGATCGCAAGAGCGCCGCCGATCGCGATGGTCGTCGGGCGCTCGCCGAAGATCGCGATCGCTCCGATCGTCGCGAGAAGCGGGCCGCTCGCGCGCGCGATCGGATACACGAGCGAGAGATCTCCGGCGCGGTATCCCGCGGTGAGCGTCGCGAAGTAGACCGTCTGCAGCGCAACGGCGACGGCGATAAATACGAGCGCGGGCCAGCCGAGCTGCGGCCGGGCGATGACAAGGATCGCGACCGCGAACGGCGCGAAGACGATGGCGCCGACGACGTACGCGAGAAACAGAAACGCGGTGTCGGCTTCTGCGCGCTTCGCGAGAAGATTCCACGTCGCATGGAATACGGCGGACACAAGGACGAGACCGAGCGCAAAGAGACTCACGTGCGGACGTTAACGCGGGCAGCGTCGGGGTCTTCTGAGCGAGCGGCCCCTGGCGGGCGGTCCATCACGATCCCACCGGGGCCGAGCGAAGAAGACCCCGGCGCTGCTCACGCCGTCTCGATCGCCGACGACGAGGCGCTATTCGGTGGAGACGGTCTGGTCCGTGATGTCAGCCCCCGGTCGAATAGCCCGAAAGTTCGCGGCGGCGTCCTCCAACAGCGAGCGGACGTAGGCCGCCGCCTCGTATTGCTCGGTCGCGACGAGCGCGTCGGCGTACGCATCGATGAGCTCCCGCAACGCGGGAAGGTCCTCGTCCCGCGGCGGCTTCATGTGGACCTTCGCGCCCTTCGCGAAGCGATCGCGGAGCGCGGCATCGTCGAGCCCGCGCGCGGGATCGTGGCGCAGGTACACGACGCCGCCGCTCATCCCCGAGCAGATCCACCGGCCGGGGTCGCCGAGAACGACCGCGGTGCCGCCGGTCATGTACTCGAACGCGAAGCCCCGGAGGTCGCCGCCGAACACGACCTGCGCGCCCGAAAGACGGATCGCGGCGCGGGCATCGGCGCCCCCCTGCACCAGGAAGCGCCCCCGTTGGGCACCGTACGCGAAGCATTTTCCGACCGATCCGTCGAGGAATCTGCCGGCGGCGTTGCGCGCCTTGAGGATCGCCACGGTCCCACCGAGTGCGGTCTTGGCGGCGCCGTCCTGCGCGCCACCGCGCAACGTGAGCGCGACCCCGTCGGTCGCGTAGGCCGCGAAGCCGTTGCCCGCGACCGAGCCCTCGCGATAGCTCGACGCGATGTTGGCAACGCTCGCGCCCGCGATCCGGAGACGCGCGAGCTCTCCCGACGCGTCCGTCGCGACGAACCGGTCGGCAGCGCGCAGGGTTCTCTCGTCCTCCTCGGCCTCTTCGAGCGCAACGCCGGCGATGACCCGCACCTCGCGGCGGCCCGGCTGGGTCCAGGTGACCGGCTCGAGAAGCTCGCGGAGATCCACGCGATCGAGCCCGCGCGCCTGCGCCAGGAGGTCGGTGCGCCCGACGAGATCGGTCGTCGCGCTGACGCCGAGCTGCGCGGCGATGCGCGCAAGCTCCTCTCGGAGCGCCGTGAAGAAGCGAGCCAGATTCTCGACGGCGCGCTCGAACTCGCGTGGCTCGAATCGCTTCACGCCG
>VBIZ01000073.1 GCA_005880575.1 Chloroflexota bacterium
CGTGAGGCGGCCGACGTCGGATCCGGCCTGCGGCTCGGTCATCGCGACCGCGCCCATGATCTCGCCCTTCGCGAGCGGGGGAAGATAGCGCGCCTTCTGCTCGTCGGTGCCGAACCGGTAGATGAGCGCCGCGGGCGAGTTCCAGCCGATGCCGTGCTGCACCTGCGTCGAGAGATCGGCGCGCGCCAGCATCTCGCCGATCATCATCGTGACGGTGAAGGGGAGTCCCGCGCCCCCGAATTCGGCGGGCACCGACGGCGACGCGAGCCCCAGCTCGGCGAGTCCGCGGAGGTTCTCGGTCATCGGCTCGTTCATGCGAACCGTGCCGTTCTCGCGGATGACGCCGATCTCGTCGACCTTCGCCGCACGCGGCGCGATCTCCGTCGCGATGTACCGGCCCGCGAGGTCGAGCACTTCGCGCCACGTCGAAACGGTCGCGGCCACGTCCGCGCTCGTGCCTTCCACCGCCCCGACGACGCGCGCCCACGGGATCACCTTGTCGAAGACCTCGACGAGGTCCGGATTGCCGGTGAAGAAGTTGGTCGCGGTCACAAGCTGAAGAACGGCCGGCGCGACCGGAGCGATTCGGTCGGGGCGAGCCGATCCCCGCGCGCGGTCGCGAGTCGCTCGAGCGCGGTGACGATCCGTTGCCGCTGCGCGTCCGCGTAGCGGAACGGTCCGCCAAGGAACGGCGGGAATCCGAGACCCAGCACCGCGCCGAGGTCGCCCTCGGCCGGCGAGCGCAGGACCCCTTCGTCGAGGCAACGGACCGCCTCGTTGACGAAGGTAAGGGTGAGCCGCTCCGCGATGTCGCCCGCGGCGGGATGCGTCGGCGCGCCGAGCAGCTCACGCACGCGCGGGTTCGGCGTGCGGCGCTTTCCCTCGTAGCGATAGAAGCCGCCGCCCTTGTGCTTGCCCTTGAACCCTTCGGCCACCAGCGCGTTGACGATCGTCGGCGCGGTGATCCCACGCGCCGTCGCGACGGTCTCGCCGGCGTGGCCCGCGACCTCGAGGCCGACCTCGTCGACGAGCTGCAGCGGCCCGACCGGCCAGCCGAATTCCGTCATCGCGCGGTCGATCGCGTCGATCGAATCGCCCTCGGCGAGCATCGTGAAGGCCTCGCCGATCATCGTCGAGAGCACGCGCGTCGTGTAGAAGCCCGGGCCGTCGCCGACGACGATCGGCGTCTTGCCCATGCTGGTCGCCGCGGCGACCGCGGTCGCCACCGCGTCGGCATCCGCCCCGGCCGGACGAATGATCTCGATGAGCGGCATCTTGTGCACCGGCGAGAAGAAGTGCATGCCCACGATGCGTTCCGGCGTGCGGGCCTCGCGGGCGATCTCGGCGATCGGTAGCGCGGAGGTGTTCGATGCGATGACCGCCTCCGGTCGCAGGACCTGCTCGAGCTCGGCGATCACACGCCGTTTGGTCGCGATGTCCTCGAAGACCGCCTCGATGACGAGGTCGGCGCTGCGGAACCCGGCGAGATCCGGTCCACCCGTGACGCGGCCGATGATCCGCGCAGCCTCGCGGCGCTCGAAGACACCCTTCCTCGCCGCGTCGGTGGTGAGCTCGCGGATCGTCGAGAGGCCCTTGGCGACCGCCGCCGCGTCGCGGTCGCGCGCACGGACGCGAAGGCCGGAGGCGGCCGCCGCCTGCGCGATGCCCGAGCCCATGAAACCGAGACCGACGACGCCGACGTTCGCGATCGCGCGCGGCTTCCCGAGCCCGTCCAGCGCGGCCTTGCGCTGACGCAGCGTGAGCATCACGAGCGCGGTAAGGCTCCGGCCGGTCTCGCCGATCGCGAGCTCGCCAAAGGAGCGCGCCTCGGCGTCGAGTCCGGCGTCGATCCCGTCCGCGAGGCCGATCGCGACCGCGTCGATCGCGGCGAGCTGCGCGGGGTAGCGGCCTCTCGTCTCGGCGAGCGTCCGCGAGCGCGCCTGCCGGAGCGCGAAGGCTCGCGCCGGCGCGAAGTGGGTGGCAAGCCGCTCGATCAACGTTGCGCCGCCCTTGGGTCTCCGCTTTGTGTCGCGCGCGGCGTGATCAATCGCCGCTTGGAGGAGCACGGCCGGATGGACGACCTCGTCGACCACACCGGCGCGAAGCGCGCGCTTCGGTGCCAGCTGCCGCGCGGTGAGGATCATGTCGAGCGCTCGGGGAAGCCCGATGAGCCGAGGCAGCCGCTGCGTGCCGCCCGCCGCGGGGATGAGGCCGAGGCGCGTCTCGGTCAGGCCGACGCGTACGTTCGGCGCATCGGCCGCGATCCGCGTGTCGCAGGCGAGCGCGATCTCGAGGCCACCGCCGAGCGCGGGGCCGTTGATCGCCGCAACGGTGACGAATGGAAGCGCGGCCAGATCGTTGAGCACGCGCTGCATCGCGCGGCTCGCCTTCTCGATATCGCTCTGGGAGGTGCCTCCGCGGAGGAGCGACAGATCGGCACCCGCGACGTACTGACTCTTCTTGCCGCTCGCGATGACGAGACCGCGCGGGTTCGCCGCGCGCGCCGCCGCGATCGCCGCGGCGAAGTCCTCCATGAGCCGCACGTCGATCGCGTTCACCGGATCGTCGGGACGATCGATGACGATCCGCGCGATCCCCGACGCGTCCGCGGGCACGAACGTGACGGACGGACGGGCGCTCGGCGCCGCCGCGGCCGGCTTCTCGGCGGTCAAGGACGACGCGATCACGCGTGCTCCAGGATGATCGCGGCGCCGTTGCCGCCCGCCGCGCACGCTGTCGCGAGGCCGTACCTGGCGCCCCGCCGGCGCATCTCGTTCGCGAGCGTCAGGACGATGCGCGCGCCCGTGGCGCCGAAGGGATGGCCGAGCGCGATGGAACCGCCCATGACGTTCAGCTTTTCGACGGGGACGCGGCCGATGCCGTTCTGTTCAAGAACGGCGAGCGTCGAGAGGACCTGCGCCGCGAACGCCTCGTGCATTTCGAACAGATCGATGTCGTCGAGGGTAAGCCCGGCGCGCTGGAGCGCGATCGGGATCGCGTAGGCCGGCGCGATGAGCAGCTGGTCGGCCGGGTCGACGGCGGCGTAGGCGTAGCTGCGCACCGCTGCGAGCGGCTCGAGGCCGAGCGCCCGCGCGCGCGCTTCGCCCGCGAGAACGACGGCCGCCGCGCCGTCCGTGAGCGGACTCGCGTTTCCCGCGGTGATGGTCCCGTGCTCGCGATCGAAGACCGGCCGGAGCGATGCGAGCTTCTCCGGCGTCGAGTCGCGCCGAATGTGATTGTCCGCGGTCACCGCGTGACCGTTCAGATACACCGGCCCGACTTCCTTCGCGAGCCAGCCGTCGTCCCAGCCCGCCGCGGCGAGCCGGTGGCTGCGGAGCGCCCATGCGTCCTGACTCTCGCGGGACACGGCGTTCATCGCGGCCATGCGCTCGGCCGATTCGCCCATCGTCAGCCCGGTCGAGGTCTCGCGGATCCCCGGCGCGACCGGCGCGATGTCGGACGCCCGTACATCTGCAAGGCTTCGCGCCTTCGCCGGAAGGCTCTTCGCCTGCGACGCGGCGATGAGCGCACGCGCGAGTCTCGGCGTGAGCGTCAGCGGAACATTGGTGAGCGATTCGCTCCCGCCTGCCACCACCACGTCGGCATTGCCACCGGCGATGTGGTCCGCCGCGCTCGTGATCGCCACGCATGCCGAGGCGCACGCGAGGCCGACTGTGAACGCGGGGATCCGTGTCGGCATGGAAAGCGACAGCACGATCTCTCGTGCGAGGTTGTGATAAGCGACGGGCCGCGCGACATTTCCGAAGATCACCTCGTCGACCTGCCCCGGATCCACCTCCGTCCGCGCGAGCGCTTCGGACGTGGCGGCCTTGGCGAGATCGAGTACGTCGAGATCCGCGAAGTCGGTCCCCGCTCGGACAAACGGCGTCCGCGCGCCACCGAGTATCAACACACGCGGCATTGCGCTTGCATGGCTAGCGATCAAGCGAGTTTCGACGTTATGAGCATGATGCAGTCGGCAGGCCAATGGGAAGCGGCATATGACGCCGGCGTCCCCAGGCGCCTCTTCTATCCCAGGTTGCCACTTCACGCCCTCCTCGAGCAGACAGCACGCGAGCACTCGAGCACGGCTGCCACCGTATTTGGTGGTGCCGTCGCCGGCCGCTGCCTCGACGCGGCGATGACGTACCGCGAGATCGACGACCTGGCCGACCGGTTCGCCGCCGGCATGCAAAAGCTCGGCGTCCGCAAGGGCGACCGCGTCGCGCTCGTGCTTCCCAACTGCCCGCAGTTCGTCTACGCCTTCTTCGGCGCGCTCAAGGCCGGCGCGGTCGTCGTTCCGACGAACCCGCTCTACACCGTGCGCGAGCTTCACAACCAGTTCGCGGATTCGGGTGCCCGCGTCGTCGTCGTCCTCTCACGCCTCTATCCGCAGGTCGCGGAAGCGGCGAACGGTACCGGCGTCGAGCGCATCGTCGTCACAAACGTGAAGGAGCACTTCCCGCGCGCGCTTCGCGCGCTCTTCACGCTGGCTCGCGAGCGCAAGGAAGGTCATCGTGTCGATATCTCCGGCGATTCGCGTGCGGTGTGGCTACGCGACGTGCTAGTCGACGCAAGCTCGCGCGTTCCGGTCGAGGTCGCGCCAGAGGACCTCGCGCTCCTGCAATACACGGGCGGAACGACGGGAGTACCCAAGGGCGCGATGCTGTCGCATCGAGCGCTCGTCGCGAACGTCACGCAGTGCAAGGCGTGGCACGCGAGCGTCCGACCCGGCGATCGGATCCTCGCGATCATGCCGTTCTTCCACGTGTACGGCCTGACCGTCGTGATGAACCTCGCCGTCCTCAACTCGATGACGATGGTGCTCATCCCGCGGCCGGACCTTCGGCACATCTTCCTCGCGATCCAGCGACACCGGCCGCGCTTCTTCCCGGGCGCGCCGCGGATCTACATCCTGCTCAGCGAGTCACGCGATCTCGCGAAGTACGACCTGCGCTCGATCGAGTGGTTCCTATCCGGATCCGCGCCACTGCCGGTCGAGGTCATGCGCCGCTTCGAGCAGCTCACCGGCGGCAAGGTCCTCGAGGGATATGGCCTCACCGAGGCGGCGCCGGTCACCCACTCCAATCCGCGCGAGGGCGTTCGCAAGCCGGGATCGGTCGGCATCCCGGTGCCCGACGTCGATTGCCGGATCGTGGACACCGAGACCGGCACGCGCGAGGTAGGCGCGGGCGAGGCGGGGGAGCTCTGTCTTCGCGGTCCGAACATCATGGATGGCTACTGGCAGCGGCCGGAGGAGACCGCTGCGGTCCTTCGCGACGGATGGCTGCGCACGGGCGACATCGTCCGCATGGACGAGGACGGCTATTTCTACGTCGTCGACCGCAAGAAGGAGATGATCATCGTCTCCGGATTCAAGGTGTACCCGCGCGAGGTCGACGAAGTCCTGTACGCGCATCCCGCCGTTCTGGAGGCCGCGGCCATTGGCGTGCCGCACCCGTCGAAGGGCGAGGTGGTGAAGGCCTTCGTCGTGCTTCGACCGGGCGCCAAGGCGAGCGCGCAGGAGCTCATGGACCACTGTCGCGCGAACCTCGCCCCCTACAAGGTCCCGGTGGAGATCGTGTTCCGCTCCGAGCTGCCGAAGACGCTCATCGGAAAAGTTCTCCGTCGGCAGCTCGCGGCCGAAGAGCCCAGCGTCGCCGTCGTGCCCCTGCCGCGCGCGGGCTGAGCTCGGTCAACCCGCCTTCTGCCTCAAAAGATCCAGGATCCGGTTCTGCCCGTTCAGGATCTCGATCTGCTGGATCGACATCTGATGAAGCGCGGTCAGCGTCTCGTGATCGGCCTCGGCGCGCGCGTCCTGCGCGGCCGAGATCACCTTCTGTCCGACGATGATGATCGGCAGCAGGACGAGCTGAAGGAAGTTCGATGACAGCCAGTTCACGAGGACCGTCGGCGACCCCTGCTGGATCGCCGCAGGCAGGGCCACCAGCGCGATGAGCGTGAACACGTAGGCGCAGTACATCGTTCCGACGACCTTCGTGATCCCCACGGCTACGGCCGCGTTGAGGCGACCCAGCGGGCCCGTGCCATGGATGCGCGAATGAATCTGCTCGGTCAGCACCAGCCTCGGTACGTGCAGTAATGGGCTTGTCGGTTGCGGCATACGTCTCCTCATCACCCGTTGATGAGGCGCGAGACTACGCCCTGCGATCTACGGCTTGGTCCAGCCCACCGGCAGGAACATGGCTCCGTCCACCGTCGGGTAGTAGACCTGCCAGCCGTGATAGCCGCGGTACGCCGTCGGGTCGGCCTTCATCACGTTGCCGTACCCAAGCAGTGCGTTGACGTACGCCTGCGAATGGTTGTACGCGAAGAGCGCCTTCTGCATGTTGCCGGGCGCGCCCGCCGCCCTCAGATATCGCGCCGCGCCGATGATCGCGTCGTGGTCGTCGTTGATGTCGCCCCCGTCGCCGTACTGCGCCCACGTCGAGGGGATGAATTGCATCGGCCCCTGGGCGCCGGCGCTCGACAGCCCGCGGATCCGGCCCATGCGGGTCTCGACGAGGTGGACCGACGCGAGGTAGTACCACGGCACGCCGAACGCGGCCTCCGCCTCCTTGTAATACCCGAGGAGCTCATCGACGGGCTTGGCCTCGACGATCTTCCAGTCCGGGAGGGTCTTCGGAATGGGGCCGCTCAGCAGGCGCAGCTGTTTGCCCGCGTCGAGGCTCGCGATGACCGACGTGCGCGTTTGCTCGGGGAGGGCGGCGAGGACCGTGGGCTTCCAGTCGGGGTAGTCCTGCAGCCTGCTGTACGCCAGCTGTTGGAGATGTCCCATCCAGTCGAGGTGCGACGCGCTCAGGTTCGGGTCGCGGATCGCCGTCTCCACCATGACGAGCTGCGCCGCGAGCTCCGCGGGGTCCATGGCCGCGGCCGGCAGCTCGTCCCACTTCGGCGCCGCGCTGGCCGTGGCGGCCGGAGTCGGCGACGGGCTCGGGATCGGCGCTGCGTCGGTGGCGCTCGGCGTGGCGGACGGAGACGCGACGCTCGTCTCGGACGCGGCGAAGCGGGAGCCCGGCCCCGAGCAGGCGACGAGGCCGGCGGCGAGGACCAGACCGATAAGGCGAGGGGCGAGACGCGACCGAGAGGCGATGTGACAAGTCTGTCGGCGCACTGGCGTCCGGTAAAGGTCCGCAACCGGACGTTCTTGCCACAAAAGACCGTTAGCCGGTGTCAGAGCGGCGGCGTCTTTCGTGGATCGCGTCCGATCTCTGCGACGAGCCGACAAGGTTTTGGACGCTTGCCCGCTGCTCTCGGTTAGACCCCGATCCTTCGTCGTGGACCCGCCCGTCCTGGCTCGCGCATGCGCCGAGGGACGTCGACGCAGTCGCATTGAACCGGGTCCTCGAGGAGCGCGCGATCCCAGTGCGCGAGGTCGGCCGCGGCGTCGTACGTGCTCTGCAGAAAATCCAGGAGGGTCGACGCCGGATCCGTCGATGTTCGGACCGCGTCATACGGCAACAGGAACTCTCCGCGAGCCGCGTCCCATCCCGCGGCCTTCGGACGGATCGCGGCGGCGGCGAGCTCGGCGATCGCCGGCATGGCGTACGCGTAGTACTCGGCCCGCGGCGCGTCGGCGTTGCCCGGCCAGAAGCCGGCCGAGATGAGCTCGTGCGAGTACGCCTCGTGCATCACGTGGACGTTCACGTTCGGCGGGGTTCCTCCGGCGTATGCGGGGGCGCGCCTGCCGCTGAATCGCGCCGCGGCGAGATCGAACGATCCCCAGAAGAACTGGACGGGGCTCGCCTTGCCGAAAAAGCCGGCGCGGAATCGCTCGAAGACGACCTGCGTTTGGAGCAGCGCACCCGCGAAGCGGCGCGCGCTCTCGCGATCGTACGGTCGGACCTCAACGTCCTCGGGGAACGGCACCGCGACGGCCACCTCGTTGGGCGTCGTCGCGATCTTTGGATCGCCTATGTCGAGCCGGGCGAGCGCATCGAGCACCTCGCGGTAGAACTCTGCGACCGACGTGGAACGAAGCGGCAACGCCTCGTTTCCGCCGCGGCTCGTGGCGATGGTGAGCTCGTGTGCGACGAAGTCGAAGTCGATCTGGAAGGCGTCGGCGTCGTTCGGCACAAGGCCCGTGGTCAACCCTCGAGGTGTCACGAGCAGGGCCGAGTTCCACCAGTGGTTCACGACCGGCGTCTTCGCGAGACGTATCTTGCCCACGATCTGCGTCCACATGTGGACCGCGTGGAGGGTCTCCTTCCACGCGTCGTACTCGAGGGACGGCCAGAGATCGGTATCGCGACGCGACGGATTGCCCAGACTCTTCACCTTAGACGATGGCGCTCTCGTAGCCGCGCGCGGACGTCGTCGGCGGATGCGTCGCCGAGCGACGTGACGGCGACACGTTCGAGATCGCTGTTCGTCGCGGCGCGGATGGCCCGCCTGACGTGCGGAATGCTCGCCGGCGCCATGCTCAGCGCGCGAACGCCCAGGCCGACGAGCGCAAGCGCGGCCTCGGGGTCTCCGGCCATCTCACCGCAGACCGAGAGCGCGATCCCGGACCGGTCCGCGGCCTGGACCGCGAGCCGCACGAGCTGCAGAAGAGCGGGATGGAGCGGGTCACGGTAGCGCTCGAGCGCGGCGTTCCCGCGGTCCGCGGCGAGCGTGTACTGGAGAAGGTCGTTCGTGCCCAGGCTCACGAAGCCGATGTCGCGGGCGTAGGTGTCCGCGGTGAGGATCGCTGATGGGATCTCGAGCATCACCCCGAGCTCCGCGACGGCGATGGGTCGACCGCTCGCGGCGAGCTCTGATCTGGCCCGACTCGCGAGTCGGCGAAGAGTCGCCACGTCACCGGCGTCGGCGACCATCGGGGCCATGATCTTCACGGGACCCTTCAGTGCGGCGCGATAACAAGCGCGAAGCTGCGTCACGAAGATCTCGGGCTGGCGCTCGGCCAGTCGGAGAGCGCGCACACCGAGGAACGGATTCGCCTCGTCTTTGAGCGGGAGATAGGGGATCGGCTTGTCGCCGCCCACGTCCAGCAGGCGGATCGTCACCGGCTGAGGTGCGAACGCCGCGACCACCTCGCCGTACGCGTCGGCCTGCTCGTCCTCGGACGGAGGCGTCGCGCGCTCGAGGAAGAGGAACTCGGTGCGGAACAGGCCGACGCCGCGTGCCCCGATGGCGATCGCCCCGGCCGCCTCACCGGGCGAGCCGATGTTGGCGAGAAGCTCGACCACCACTCCATCCGTGGTCATCGCCGGAAGCGCGGCCTCCTCGAGGTCCCGACCGCGACCCTGCGCGATCGAGTGAGCGCGCGCCTCGTAGCGCACGACATCGTCGCGGGTAGGCGATATAAGGACCTCGCCGCTTTCGCCGTCGAGCGCCAGTGCCGATCCCGGCGAAGTGGCAAGCGACGCGAGCAGCCCCGACGCCCCGACCACGGCGGGGATCCCGTACGCGCGCGCGAGGATGGCGGCGTGCGCGGTGGGGGACGAGGCCTCGAGCGCGATGCCGAGGAGGCGCTCGCGCGGCAGGGTCGCGGTCACCGAGGGTGGCAGGTCCTCCGCGACCACGATCGACGGTCTGTCCAGACGTAGCCCCGCGCTCGCAAGTCCGGCGAGCTCGCGCGCGATGCGATCGCCTACGTCGACGACGTCGGTCGCTCTTCCCGCCAGCAGCTCGTCGCCGAGAGCTCGGAGCTGGTCGGCGACCGCCGCCGCCGCGCCGGCGATCGCGGCGATCGCGTCGATGCGCTCCGCACGGATGCGCGCGACGGCGGCCTCGAGAAGGTCGGGGTCGCGCGCCATCATCGCGTGCGCGAGGAAGACCTTCGCCTCGTCGGCGTGTCCCGCCGCGCTGACCTCGTCCGCGAGACGCTCCGACGCTTT
>VBIZ01000161.1 GCA_005880575.1 Chloroflexota bacterium
GCGCCCGGTGAATGCTCCATCGGGCTCTGGACGCAAGGCGGGGCGACCGCGAACCTCGCCGAGGATGCGACGGCCTTCACCGGCCGGAGCGCGGTGTACTGGGTCGGCGCGGAGGCCTTCTGGTCAGAGCGACACCAAGATCAGGAGTACATCGCTTGGGGTAGGACGACGATGGCCGCGATAAAGCCCTTCACGAGAGCGGGGCACTACGTGAATGACGTGGTCGAGCAGGGCGAGGATGTGGTCCGTTCAATCTACGGGAGTGTCAAATACGAGCGCCTGCGCGCGCTTAAGCGGGCGTTCGACCCCGATAACGTCTTCCGACTCAACCAGAACATCCGTCCGTAGCGTTTTATCCGTTTGCCGCGAGGCGTAGGCTCCCGAAGGTGGCGCGAGCCTACGTGGCTGCGCCAGGGGAGGAAGCAAAATGGCGGACAACCGTAAGATCGCCGAGCAGTACATACAGGCAATGGCGGCCAACGATTGGGAGGCCCAGGACCGGCTGCTCTCCGACGACTTTGTCGAGGAGTACCCGCAGTCGGGCGAACGGATCGTCGGGAAAAAGAATCGGCGCGCGATCATCGAGAACTATCCGGGCGGAGAGCCGAGCGAGGCCAGCAACACCGGCCCGAGCCCGAAGCCTCCGGTCATTGTTGGCTCCGGCGATCACTTCACCGCGACGGGTCAGATCAAATACCCGAACGGCGAGACATGGCACGTCATCTCCTTGGTCGAGTTCCGTGATGGGAAGATCGCCAAGATGACGGACTATTTCGCCGCGCCCTTCGAGGCACCGGCGTGGCGCGAGCCCTATGTGGAGAAGGCGACAGCTGCAGCAAGATCGCGTTGACGCGCGGCGCCAACGCGGTAAAATTGTCTCCTCGGTCCTTGGAGCGGTGGGGATCATACCTGTTCCCATCCCGAACACAGTAGTCAAGCCCACCAGCGCCGAAGATACTCGGGACGTCGGTCCCCGGGAAAATAGGTCAGGGCCGGGATCTAAAGACCCCGACGCGAAAGCGCCGAGGTCTTTTGTTTTTCACCGGTTATGAGGCGCGAAGCGGCGCCCCCGCCAGGAATCGAGCGCGACCTGAAGCGCGTCCCACGCAAGCGCCGGTCGAACTCATCGGCATGGTCGAACATCCCGCGACCGCGATCTGTCGGATCCCGCCCGATCCCGTGCAGTTCCAGGTAATGCTCGGCTCTCTACTGGGGGACGGGCAGCTCGTCGGTCTCCCCCGCCGGCGCCGGCTGCGGATCGCTCACCGGGCCGAGCGCCATGCCTACGTGATGTGGAAGTACGAACGTCTCGGACCATTCTCGGCAGGCGCTCCGGAGGCGCGTGAAGGAGGCCTCCTGGGATTCGAGACCGTGAGCCATCCGATGTTCGACGATCTCGCGCGACTCTTGGCAAGCCGCTTTGCGAGGCATGACCTGATCGAACGGCTGCTCCGTCCGCTCGGACTGGCGGTGTGGCTCTGCGACGTCGGCCGTCTCGAGTTGTGCGCGAGCGAGTTCCTGCCGGCGCAACGAGAGCTCGCCCTGGCGAGCTGAACCCGCTACGCCGCGACGGGAACGCGCACAGCCCCGACGTGGGCCGGGAACGCGACTGAGAGCTGGCGCCGGAGGTTCTGTATCGCCCGGCCATGGAGCTGGCAGGCTCGTGCTTCGCTAATGCCCATCCGGACTCCGGCTTCGCGCAGCGTCAGCGACTCCCCGTAGTAGCGCTCGAGGACCTCGCGCTGGCGCGGCGGCAGGCAGGTCATCGCGGAGCGCACACGCATTCGGAGATCTTCGGCCTCGTAGCGCTCCGCAAGTTCGTCCTGCTCCGCTCCCCCGTGGAAGCCGCGCTCGATCAGCTCATCGAGCGACACAGTCCCGTGGTAGGAGCCCGCCTCTCCCTGCGCCGCGGCCTCGCGTTGGCGCCGGCGGTCCGCCCGTCCGAGCTCGTCCACCCGGCGGACCTCGTCCAGGACTGCCCCGCGGATCCGCAGGCTCGCATAGCCCTCGAAGGGAACGCCTCGCTCCGGCTCGAACCGGTCGACGGCATCGATAAGCCCGATGAGCGCGGCGGACTCGAGATCGTCCGGGCCTGCGACTGCGCCGACCGGGACGTTCATCCCGCGCGCGATCCGAGTCGCCAGCTGCGCGAAGCGCTCGATCAGCGCACATCGCGCGGCGGCGTCTCCGGCCCGACACTTTGCCCAAAGCAAAGCCGAGTCTGCCAAGGTCCCCCTCCGCGCCACCGCACGCCCACCGAAGATCCGGTCTGGATCTCGCCCCTCTCCGTGCGACAGCGCGCGAACTGTGCGCGCGCGGCATCTGCTGGTTAATCCCCGTTCGGGTCTTTTTGAGATACCCACTCGGCAACCAGCCATTCCGGCCCTCGGCGAGCATGCAGGCGGACCGCTGCACGGCCGGTACCCGAACGGATAAGGCCCGCGGTCGCCAGGCCCTGGAGCGAGAGGCCTGCATAGAAAACGCGCCATTTGGCTCCGCCGAACCCGTCGAACCGGGTACTAGAGGGTTAGCGCTATTCGATGAGGTGCCGCCGTAACGCGAGGACCACCGCGTGGGTCCGATCGGTCGCCCCGAGCTTCGCGATCAGCGTTTGGACACCCTTCTTCACGGTGTCCTCGGCGAGGACCATCGCGCGGGCGATCTCCTTGTTGGTGTATCCCTCCGCCAAGTAGCGAAGGAGCTCGAGCTCCCGAGGCGTGAGCGGCTCGCGGACCGGAACGGCGGCCCCGGGCTCGGAGTCGTCGACCTCGGTATCGGCCGGTTCATCGGTCGCGTCCGCCGGCGGTATCTCGGCAATCCGGCTGAGCGCGCGGGCCTCGATCGGCCCCAGTGCCGTCAGGCCCTGGACCGCCGCTTCAAGGGCGGCGATCACCTGACTCGAGGGTGCGTCCTTGGAGACGAAGCCATTGGCGCCGGCGCGTATGACCGAGCGGATCACGTCGGGTGCGCGCTCGACGCTGAAGGCGATGATCGGGAGCGAGCTCGAGACTTCGCGGATCCGGGTCACGGCCTCCGCCCCCGTCGCATCGGGGAGACCCAGATCGAGGAGGACGACGTCGGGTTCGTTCTCGGCGATGAGATCGACGGCCTCCGCACAGGTGGAGGTGATGCCGGCGACTACCAGGCCTTCGCGCTCGAGCAGGGCGCGGACACCCAAGCGCATCACCGGGTGGTCCTCAACGGCGAGGACCCGGACTCCGGTGTGGCGCGTCGGCGCGGACTCGACCCCCACATGCGCGAGAAGGCCCAGCGCGTCCGCGGCGCGACCGGCCATCCGCTCCTCGCTCGACTCGTACGGCTGTCCGTGCCGAGCGACCCCCACGCGGACCCCAGATCCGGGCGGGGCCTCCACTTTGGCGCTCGCCTCCAGCGCTGCGTCTCGGCACTCCTTGTCGTCGGCGTGGAGCGCGAGCAAGGTGCCGTCGCCCGAACGCACGACGACGGCGTGATGGCCGAAGGCGGTCGCCGCCGTCCGTGCCGCCGCATCGGCGTCCTTCGCGGCGGCGTGGCGCATGACGTCCTCGAGCGCGACCTCCGCACGCCACTCCCGCTCGAGGTCGTCGATCCGATTGATCGCCATCAGCGCCCGCGCGACGTCGCCCGCGATCGCGTCGAGGACCTCGAGCTTGTGACCGAAGCCCTCGGCACCGGTCGGGCGCTTGACGCTGAGGACACCGATGATCTCCTCGCCCGCGCGCAGCGGCATGCTGACCGACTCACCGGCCTGCGGGTCGCTTCCGCGGAAACGGTCGTCATCCACCGGCCCGAGCAACACCACCCGCTCGCCGCGGCTCGCCACCCACCCGGCGATGCCTTGGTCGAGACGCTGCTCGTGGCCGAGTGGCACGCCGATGCCCACCGAGGCGCGGACGCGGAGGCGGTTCCCCTCGACGAGCATGATCGATGTGCCTCCGGCACCGATCCGCGCCGCGATGTCCTCGGCCGCGCGTGCCAGAAGTGCGGAGGCGTCTCGCGTTTCCTCCAGCCCCGCAAGGAGATGCTCGAGCAGCGCCACGCGGTCGGTGCTCTGCGCGCTCTCGTGCTTGGCGTCGGCCATCGCGCGTCCGTCGCCGACGCTCATCGCGAGGAGCTCCGCGGCGGAGCTCGCGGTCGAGAGCTCGACCGCATCGAACGGCACGCCGTGGCGGAGTGCGCAGAGAAGCGCTTCGCCGTCCGGCAATTCGATGCGCGTCAGGAGCGCGAACGCCGCCTGGTCATCCCACCGACCCGCCGCCACAGGTGTGCCGACGGCCGCCCCGTTCAGTGCGCGAACGACTGCGTCGGCGTCGAAGATCGCCCGCCAGTTGGTGTGCGGCGAAACGTCATGCGCGAACACGGTTCGAAGATCGTCACCAGAGGTCGCAAGAACTGCCGCTCCCTCAGCGCGCAAGAGGGCGGCGATATGACCGAGTCGCTCGGGCCAACGCGCCGTCGGGTTGACGGTATCCTCCCACGCTCCCCCGTTTGGCGAATCATACGGGTGGCATGTCGTTTGCCCGCGCTGGATCATGGCCGTCGATCCGGATGTCGGGGCCAACGGCGAGGCCGAGACGATGGAAGAGCTCCTCGCCGGCATCGAGGAGGACGCGCGCGCGCTTCGTCCGCTTCGTCCCGGAGAGGTCATCGAAGGGGTTGTCGCCTCCGTGAGCGGCGACGAGGCGCTCGTCGATCTCGGCGGGCGGTCCGCAGGCGTGCTTTCCCTGCGCGAAGCGGGCGGAGAAGGAACGGATGTCGCGGTCGGCGACAGAGTCGTCGCGGCCGTGGTCCAGCCCGAAGGTCCCGATGGCCGGGTCGTCCTCTCCACGCGGCGGGCCCGAAGCCGGCGTCAGTGGACCCACATGAGCGAGCTCGAGAAGAGCGGGGAGCTGGTCGAGGCGCAGGTGGTGGAAGCGAACCGAGGCGGCCTCGTCGTGGACGTCGGCCTCCGCGGATTCGTCCCGTTGTCGCAGCTTGGCTCGGTCGGCAGCCTCGCGGCTACCGAGAGTGGCGCGGTCCCCGACGCGCTTCGCGCGTACATCGGCAAGCGGCTTCCGCTCAAGGTCATCGAGGCGGACCTGCGCCGTGACCGACTCATCCTCTCCGAGAAGGCCGCGGCGCAGCAGCTCAGGCGCCGGCGCAAGGAGGAGGCATCGTCCGAGCTCAACGAAGGTCAGGTGCTCGAGGGGAAAGTGGCGAGCGTTACAACGTTCGGGATCTTCGTCGACGTGGGGTCTGCGGACGGATTGGTCCATCGCTCTGAGATCACATGGGACAAGGGCATCGAGCCGACGACGCTCTATCACCCTGGCGATCCTGTGCGTGTGCTCGTCACGGCCGTCGACAGGGAGAAAGGTCGCATCTCCTTATCTATCAAGCGGCTGCAGGAGGACCCCTGGGAGCGTGCGGTGCGCGACGTTTCTCTCGGGACCGAGGTCGAGGCCACTGTGACGCGTGTGATGCCCTACGGGGCGTTTGCCCGGGTCCCAGCAGGGATAGAGGGCCTCATCCATGTCAGTGAGATCGCGTCACGCAGGATCGCGACCCCGGCCGAGGTAGTTCGTCCGGGTGACGTTGTGCGTGTCCGAGTGGTTGCGATCGACCCCGAGAGACGCCGGCTGTCCCTTTCCATGCGTCAAGCGGCAGGAAATGTCGTGTACGCAACTCGGACAGACCGAGATGCGAACGTATAATCGGAACCAGATGCTAGACACAGCGATATACCGTTAGAAGACGCAACAAATGGGACCGTTCGACCGCTTCAACGACCGCGCCAAGCGAGTCC
>VBIZ01000162.1 GCA_005880575.1 Chloroflexota bacterium
ACGCGCCGCTGGCCGGCATCAAGAGAGATCTCCACGTTGACCGGGCAATCCACGAGCTCGGGCGACCGCGCGAGCCGGTCGTCCCGAAGCCGCGCCGGCAGACGCAGCACCAGCTCGACGGTCGCGGTCGCGCGATCGCCATCGATCGACGTCGCGCAAGGCCCGGCGATACCCTCGGAGCCGACGGTTGGCCCCGCGTACGAATAGGTGTACTCGTCGCCGCGATCGCCTTCCGAGATCAGCCGGTTCTGGCGCCCGCTCCGATCCCCGGTGGCCATGTCGACGATGACGAAGCTGCCGTCGGCCTCGACCTCCACGCGGAGAAGACCGTTCTCGATCGCGGTGCTGCCCTCCGCGCGGACCGCCGGCCCCGGAGCGACCACGACGGGCGCGAGGCCGAGGCCGCTCGAACGGACCCGCGTGGGACGGCCGTCGACGAGGATCACCGCTTCGCGAGGCCACGGCAGCGGATCCCACAGCATCGGCGCCGTTCCGGACCCGGCGAGGCGCTCGAGGAGCCGACTCGCGAGCGCCGTACCGCGATCGCGGACGTAGGCGAAGCGCGGCGCCATGTCGACGTCGTGCACGGCATCGATCGAGCAGCCGCAGATCGAATCGTGCGGATGGTTCTGCAGGAGCATTCGCCAGAGGTCGCGGAGCTCGTCTCGCGCGGTGCCGCCGGTGAGCGCGTCGAGTGGCTCGCACCACTCGAGGAGTAAGCGTTCGCAGGCGACGTTCTCCTGCTTGATCCACACGCGCGTCGAGTTCACGCCGCGGAGGATCGGGCGGTAGCGGCCACTCGCGATCTCGCCGCTGACCTCGTGTTGAAGAGCGGGCATGGCGGCGGCGAAATCCTCGAGGCTCGCGATCCGCGCGTCGACGTTTCGGAACACCTGCCGCATCTCGCGGACGGCCTCGGGCAGACGCGCGTAGGCGTCGGCGTGGTCGTCGCCGACCATGAGGAGGAGCACGTCGCCGTTCGCATACGGCGTGAGCCGGTCGAGGATCTTCGCGGTCTTCTCCTTCACTCTGCGGCGCAGCGCGATGGGATCCTCGCCTGTGGGGCCAACGAGGGGCAGCGCGTTGGAGTAGTGGTCGACGAGATGCGCCGCGCGCACGCGATCGCCGGAGGGCGCCTCCCACCAGAACTCGCTCCCGACCGACTCGCCCTCGTCGCCCATGCCGCGCGCGAAGACGTACGTGTCGTAGCCGAAAGCGCGGAGGATCTGCGGAAGCTGCGCTGGGTGGCCGAAGGGGTCGGCCACGTATGCGACGCGCGCCGCGCGCCCGAGCTCGCCGGCGCTCCGGAGCCCCTCCTGAAGGTTGCGAACGATCGACTCGCCCGACACGAGGAGCAGGTCCGCGAGAACGTGCCACGGCCCGACCAGAAGTCGGTCGGCTCGAACGAGCGTTTCGACCCGACCGCGATCGGCGGGCCGTTTCTCGAGGTAGTCCTGGATCGCGATGGTCTGTCCATCGAACGTGAACGAGCGGAAATCGGGATCGCGCTCGAGGATGTCCAGAAGCCGCGACACCATCGGCAGCAGCCGCGCGCGGTATCCCTCGAACCGCTCGTACCACTCGCGGTCCCAGTGCGTGTGCGGGATCACGAAGGCGCGCCAGCGAAGGCGCCGCCGCACAAACGCGACAGCCCGGATCGCGAGGAGGCCGAAGACGACGCCGACGGTGATGCCGCCGAGCACGTCGAACGGGTAATGAACGCCGACGACGACACGCGCGAGCGCGGCGGAGAGGCCGAGCAGAAGGACGGGCACGCGATATTTCGGCGACACGTACGCGAAAGCGAGCGCGGCTCCCATCGCCAGGGACGCGTCGCCGGACGGGAACGAGTAAGACGAGGGGTGCGCGATGACTGTCTCAGGCGCCGGCAGGGGGCCGGGCGCGTTCGCGAGCGCATCGAACGGACGTGGTCTCTGGACGACGAGCTTCAGGATCTCGGTGAACAACCACGAGGTGAGCATCGCGGTCACGACCGTCGCGGTCGCCGCGATGCCTCGACGATTGAGCCCGCGCGATCGGAGAAGAAGGAACGCGAGAATCCACCAGAAGAAGCCGTCCCAGTTCAGATAGGTGAGCGCGACGGCGATGACGGAGGTCACGAGGTTCCGCTGTGCGGCGATCGCCAGGTAGAGCTGGGTGTCAAAGTTGCCGAGGGCAGCGAGAAGGTCGTTCAACGCGAACGCAGATGGCGCCAGACGAAGACCGCGACGCCGACGACGATGAGGCCGGCGACGATGTAATCGAGCCCGCGAAGCTGGTGCTTCAGGTCCTGCCAGTTATCGCCGAGGACCATCCCTGCCCAGACGAGGAGCATCACCCACGGCACGGTGCCCACGATCGAGAAGAGCAGAAAGCGCCAGAGCGGCATGTGCGCGATGCCCGCGGGCACCGAGATGAACGTGCGCACGATCGGGAGCATTCGCGAAAAGAGCACGGTCAGGTCGCCCCATCGCGCGAACCACTTATCCGCCGTCTCAAGGTCGTGGGGGCTGATGAGCACGTATCGTCCGTAGCGCTCGAGGAGAGGCCGACCGCCGAATGCCCCGACCGCATAGCTGACGAGGGAGCCGGCGGTGTTCCCGATGACGCCGGCGACCACCGCGCCCCAGTAGGTCCACTGCATGCCGGTCAGGGGCTCGATGACCCCTCTCGATACGCTCCAGCCCGCGAACGGGAGAATCAGCTCCGACGGGATCGGAATCGCGGCGCTCTCGATGGCCATCGCGATGACGACGCCGACGTACCCGAAACGACCGTACAACGAGTCGATGAAAGGAAGGACGAATTGGTCGACGGCCTCGATCAAGTCTCCGTATCGTAGTTAACCCAAGTGGCTGAGACTTCCGCGCTTCCGGCCGACATGCGCGAGGCCCTCCGCGCACAGGAGCGTGCCGACATCGTCGTGGGGATCCCGAGCTTTCGGAACGCGGCGACGATCGGGCACGTGACCGAGGCGGCGGCCGAGGGGCTGCGCCGCAATTTTCCGAACATGCGCGCCGTGATCGTGAACGCCGATGGCGGCTCCGAGGACGGCACGCGCGATCGCGTGCGCGCGTCCGCCGACGGCATACCGATCGTGACCGGCCGGTACGAGGGGCGGTCGGGCAAGGGCTCCGCCTTCCGGGCGATCTTCGAGGCCGTCACGCTCCTCGGTGCGCGCGCGTGCGCGGTCGTCGACAGCGACCTTCGCAGCATCACCCCGGAGTGGATCGCGCGCCTCGTGGGCCCGGTGATCCGCGGCGAGGCGGACTATGTGACGCCGCTCTACGCGCGGCACAAGCACGACGGAACCATTACCAACACCATCGCTTATCCGCTCACGCGTGCGCTCTACGGGGCGCGCGTGCGGCAGCCGATCGGCGGCGAGTTCGGCTTCGACGCGGCCCTCGCCCGCATCTATCTCGACGAGCCGGTCTGGGACAGCGACGTCGCGAAGTTCGGGATCGACATCTTCATGACGACCACCGCGCTCGCGCGTGGCGTCCGCGTCGCGCAGGCGTTCCTCGGCGCGAAGATCCACGACCCGAAGGACCCCGGTGCGGACCTCGGACCGATGTTCACCCAGGTCGTCGGGACGCTGCTCACGCTCGCGCGGAATAACGTCGAGGTCTGGCGGCGCGTGACCGGGTCGCGCGAGGTTCCGATCATCGGCGAGATCACCCCGGTCGAGCCAGAGGCCGTGAACGCGAGCGTTCGCGTCCTCGTCGAGAAATTCAAGGCCGGAGCCGGCGAACAGGACAAGACGTGGGAGGAGATCCTTTCGGCGGACACGCGCGAAGTCGCGCGAAAAGCAGCCGAGACGGGCAACGCGAGCGCGATCGGCGGGCGGTTCTGGGCGAAAGCCGTCTACGAGATCGTCGCGGCGGCGAGGACTCGGGAGGAGACCGAGACGCTCGCCCGCGCGCTCCTCCCCCTGTACTTCGGCCGGGTCGCGGCGCTCATCGGCGAGATGCAGGGCCTCGATCAGGCGGGCGCAGAGCGCGTCGTCGAGCAGCAGGCGCTCGCGTTCGAGCAAATGAAGCCGTACCTCCTGGAGCGCTGGGCCTGACGGCCTCCCTAAAAGAGGACCAACTCGTCCTCGTCACCGAGGAGGATGGGAGCCTGCCGCTTGGCGCGATGAGCCCCCTCGGCCTCTACTACCACGACACGCAGTACCTCTCCGGCTACGCGCTCCGCGTGAATGGCTCGCGGCCGCTTCTCCTATCGGCGAACACCGAGCAGAACTACGTCGCGACGTTCCAGCTCATGCACTCCGAGGGCGCGGTGCTCGGCACGGCGCGGCACGCTGCCGACACGCTGTCGATACGCCGGACGCGTTTCCTCGCGGACGGTCTCCGCGAGCGGATCGGCGTCCTCAACGCCAACGCGCATCCGGTCGACGTGAAGGTCGAGCTCGAGTTCGAGGCGGCGTTCCGCGACATGTTCGCGGTGCGCGCCTACCGCGACTTGAGCCTCGCGCCGCTCGCGTCGACGCGCGGCCCGCGCGAGGGAGGCCTCGTGTTCGAGCGCGTCGGACGTGACGGCGTGCGCCGGACGACGGAGATCACGCTGCGGCCCGCGCCGGACGCTATCGAGGGGAACGTGTTCCGCGTGACCCGAACGCTCGGACCGCAGCAGTTCCTCCACCTCGAGCTCGCGGCGATCCCGCGCGAGGACGGCGCCGCGCCGGCGGCGTCGCCGGACCGCTTCGACGACGCGATCGACGCGCTCAACGCGCGCTATCGCCGGTTCCTGCGCTCGTGCTCGCGATACACGACGAGCTCGGAGACTCTGGACGAGGGGCTGATCACGCGGAGCGCGCTCGACCTGCGCGCGCTGCTCGAGTTCCACCCGAGCGGTCCCTACCCCACGGCGGGCATCCCCTGGTATGCGGTCCCGTTCGGCCGCGACGGGCTGATCTCGGCGTACCAGACGCTCGGATGGAATCCCGACATCGCGCGCGGCACGCTGCGCCTTCTCGCGAGCTATCAGGGACACAAGGTCGATGACTTCACCGAAGAGGAGCCCGGCAAGATCTTCCACGAGCTCCGCCGCGGCGAGCTCGCCCGGCTCGGTGAGGTTCCCCATCACCCGTACTACGGATCGGTGGATGCGACGCCCCTCTTCGCGATGGTCTTCGCGGAAACCGTCAAGTGGACCGCCGACCGCGCCCTCTGGCGCGATCTGCTCCCCCACGCCGAACGGGCGCTCACCTGGTGCGACACCTACGGCGATCCGGACAAGGACGGGTATGTCGAGTACGGACACCGCCCCGGCGAGATGCGTAGCCAGGGCTGGAAGGACTCGGCGCAGTCGCTGTCAGATCCTGACGGGAAGTGGTCGAAGCTTCCGGCCGCGCTCGTCGAGGTGCAGGCCTACGTCTATGCGGCGAAGATGGGCATCGCCGATCTCTACGACATCGACGGCGACCGCACGCGCGCCGATCGCCTCCGCGGCGAGGCGAAGGAGCTCCAGGCGCGGTTCGAGCGCGACTTCTGGATGGAAGCCGAGCAGTGCTACGCGCAAGCGCTCGACGGCGACAAGAAGCAGGTCCCTGCGGTGACGAGCAACGCCGGTCATGCGCTCTGGTGCGGGATCGCGAGCCCGGAGCGCGCGGCCGCGGTCACGAGGCGCCTGATGGAGCTCGACATGTACACGGGCTGGGGCATCCGCACCCTCTCGAGCAGGTACCCCACATACAACCCGATGAGCTACCACAACGGGTCGGTCTGGCCGCACGACAACTCGCTCATCGTCCAGGGCTTCGCACGCTACGGTCATCGCGAGGAGGCCGCCGAGGTCGTCAGCGCGCTGATCGAGGCCGGGCGCCGCTTCCCGAACGCGCAGCTCCCCGAGCTCTGGTGCGGTTTTCAGCGGGACCTGCGGTTCTCGTCACGGCCCGCCGATTA
>VBIZ01000181.1 GCA_005880575.1 Chloroflexota bacterium
CTCGCCTCGCGCCGATAAGTCCCGGCCGGCAGAGTCAAAGTCCGCCGCGGCCTGAGGCCGCCGTCCCGAACGCGCGAGCCGCTACATCCGTACCCTGTGTGCTAACTCGGGGAGGTGTGAGATGGCGGCGACAAGGGAAGCCCGCGCGGTGTGGAACGGTGACCTCTTGAGCGGGACCGGAACGGTCAGCGGAGCATCGAGCGGAAAGTTCAGCGACGTGCCCGTGTCGTGGTCCGCTCGCACCGCGGAGCCAGGCGGGAGGTCGAGCCCCGAGGAGCTGCTTGCCGCGGCGCACGCGTCGTGCTTCGCGATGGCGCTCTCCGCCGGTCTCGGTCGCGCCGGCACGCCGCCGAATCGGCTCGAGGTCCGTTCGAAGGTCACATTCGACAAGGTCGGCGACAACTGGACCGTGGTCTCGAGCGAGCTCGAGGTCAAGGGCGATGTCCCCGGCGCCGATGCCGCGAAGTTCACCAAGGCCGCGGAGGACGCCAAAGAGAATTGCCCGGTCTCGCGCGCGCTGAAGGGCAACGTCAAGCTGTCGGTCAGGGCGAACCTCTCCTGATTCCCGCCAGCGTCGCCGCCTGAACGACGATCGCGCCCGCCGCGGCAGCGGCGAAGGCGGGAAGTATCCCAGCGCGATCGACGAGCGCGCCAATCGCGAGAAAGAACGTGGCAAAGGCGATGATCCCGTAGCAGAGGCCGCGGACGACCTGCTCGGCAGCAGCGCCGCCGCGCTGCGCGTGCGCGAAGACAGCGAGCACGCCCGCGTATACCGGGTACGTCGTGAGGAGGCCACTCAGCTGCGGACCGAGGAGCGGCGCGGCGCCCGTGATGATGATGACGAGGGCGGTCGCCACGACCATGCGAACCGGCAGGTCCCAGCGGGGCGGCTCGGGCGCTGCGTCGAGCGCACGCGGCGGCGGGATGATGCGAATGCCGGCGATCGCCGCAGCGACGCCGCCCGCGTACAGCGCGAGGAGCGGCAGCGGGAAGCCGCCATCGAGCGGCAGCGCGTGCAGCGCGACGACCGCGATGCCGAACGCGAGACTCGCGACGGCGAGCGAGGCCGGCCATGCGAACCGTCGCGCCATCGCCGCGTACGCGACCGCGAAGATCGCCGACGCGGCGACGCCGCCGATGGATCCGGCCGCGGCGGCCGCGGCGAAGCCCGTGCCCTGCTCGAGCGCGAGGAACAAGGAGACCGGGCCCGACGTGAAAGGAAGTCCGACGAGCCAGCCGCTGATGGATGGGCCGAAGCGGCGACCGATGACCGTGGCCACCGCGATGAGCGCAGGTGCGAGAACGACCTTGAGCGCGACGATCAAGTGCGCAGCACCGCCAGTGTTTCGCGCTCGACCTCCGCATACAGTCGCCGCCCCTCGGTGACGCACGCCTCGATCGCCTTTGCGATGGCCAAGCGATAGCGCGGCTCGATCGACGGCGGGAGCTCGTCCTCATCCAGTATCTCGATCGCGCCCGATGGGCGGATGAGCACATCGACGACGAGGTCGCGATAGGCGATCGCCGCCGCGTCGATCGTCGTGTCGGTCGCGACATTGATGTAGAGAGCGATCGTCTTGCCCTGCTCGAGCCAGTGATAGACGCTGTACGGACGGTCCGTCCAGAAATGACCGATCGTGACGGTGCCCTTTCGAAGGACGAGGTCGCTCCCCTTGATCGGCCTGTCGCGTTCGCTGACGTATCGCACGACCGCGCGCCGCCCGGGCTCCACCACAAGCGGCTCGCAGACGTAGTCCACGACCGAACCGTCGAGTCGCGTCTTGCGCTCGGTGATCGTCGCGCGCGCTTTATCGCCGATCATCTGCCGCCGATAATGCGGCCTGGACAGAGGTATGAGTTCTGCGTTCGTCTTCTTCATTCTGGTGGTCGCCGGTCTCGTCACTCTGACGTTCTGGGCAGGCCGGAGATTGGCTGCGAGCCAACTCGCGACCGGGGTTTGGCTGGGCATCGCCGGCGTCGGGTTCGTGGTGGTTGCGCAGAGCTATCTCGTCGCGGCCTTCCGCGTGATCGACTCCGGCACCGTGGTATTTGTGGCGGTACCTGCCATCGGGGTGCTCATCGCGTGCATCGCGGGTCTCTTCGCATGGCTTCGAAACAGATCTCTCAACTCTGCCTATCGTGTCTACGCCCTAACCTTGTTGGCGTTCGACATCGTCGCGTTGGGCTTCATGGGTGCGGCGGTGCCCTTTTAGCACTTGCGGTTGATGCGCTGATCAACCCTTTGCGTTTGACTGCCCACTACACGCCGGTAGCATGACAAATCGCCCACATGAGAGAGCTCTACCAGGTCGTAGAGGTCGGTCCCGCTTGGTACCAGGAGAACATTCCGTGCCAGGAAGCCTGCCCGGTGAAGACCAACTGCCGGGGCTACCTGAACCTCGCGGCGGCCGGAGAGTTCGAGAAGGGCTGGGAGCTCGCGCTCGACCCGAACCCCATGGCGTCGATCTGCGGATCGGTCTGCGCCGCGCCGTGCGAAACGGCGTGCCGCCGAAAAGAGGTCGATAAGCCTCTCTCGATCCGCTACGTGAAGAAGTTCCTCTCCGATTGGACGCACCAGAACGTCACGGTCGACGGCCGCCCGTACACACAACCGCCGGCGCCGGTGTTCGGCCCGCCCCGCGGCTCGGTCGCCGTGGTTGGCGCCGGCTGCGCCGGTCTCGCCGCCGCGAGCGACCTCTCGAAGCTCGGATTCGGCGTGACCGTCTACGACGCGCTCGACCAGGCGGGCGGCACCACCCTCGCCGGCGTGCCGCCGTTCCGTCTGCCCCGCGAGGTCATCGATCGCGACATCGCGGGCATCGTCAACGAGAACGTTCAGCTGAAGCTCTCCACCTTCGTCGGCCGCGACGTCTCGCTGCGCGAGCTGCACGACTCGAACGACGCGGTGCTCATCGCGGCGGGCTGCTTCGAGCCCAACTACATCGGCATCCCCGGCGAGGACGCCGAGGGCGTCATGGCCGGCATCGTCTTCCTCGAGCGCGCGTACCGCGGCCGCCCGGTGGATGTGGGCAAGCGCGTGATCATCCTCGGCTCCGGCTACACCGCGATGGACTGCGCGTCCACCTCGTGGCGTCTTGGCGCGGAGCACATGTACGTCATCGTCCGCCGCAGCCGCGAGGAGATGGTCGTCGACGAGGAGGAGCTCACCGAGACCGAGCGCGAGGGGATCGAGTTCGTCTACCTCGTCTCGCCGACCGAGGTGCTCACCGATCCGAACGGCCGCGTGCGCGGCGTGGTCTTCATCCGCAACAAGCTCGGCGACCCCGACGAGAAGGGACGGCGCAGCCCCGTGGCGATCCCCGGCACCGAGTTCGAGATCCCGTGCGACACCGTTCTACTCGCGCTCGGTCAGGCGCCGGAGACGAGCTGGCTCTCGAAGGACTTCCCCGAATTCCGCGTGAAGCGGTGGCGCGACATCAAGGTCGACCCGGAGACCTACCAGACGATCGTGCCCAAGATCTTCATCGGCGGCGATTATCGGACCGCGCCCACGACGATCATCGAAGCCGTCGCCGACGGGCGCTCCGCAGCGCAGCAGATGGCACGCTTCCTCGATGAGAACGCCGTGTCGGTGAACGTGCCCGAGTACCACGAGGTCGTAACGCTGCGACGATCGTCGACGCCCGACAACATCGGGATGATCTCGCTCGAGGGCGAGCTCGCGCGGGTCTATCACAACATGTCCGTCGATTACGACCGGATTCCCCGCCAGGAGATGCCGAAGCTCTCGAAGGATGACCGCCGCGGCCTGTTTCTCGAGATCAATCAGGGGTACAGCGAGGCTCAGGCGATCGCCGAGTCCGACCGATGCCTCAAGTGCAACTTCAACATCGAGATCATCGGCGAGCTCTGCATCATCTGCGGCGGCTGCGTCGACGTGTGCCCGATGGACGTCATCCACATGGTCGACATGACCGACATCGTCGACGACGGATCGATCCCGGCGGTCGGCGAGGCCAAGAAGTGGCAGAACGGCGTGGCCTTCTACCTCGATGAGACCGCGTGCATCCGTTGCGCGCTCTGCGTCATCCGCTGCCCGACCGACGCGATCACGATGAACCGGTACGGAACGGTGATGCCGGCGGTCGGCATGGCCCTCCCGAAGGAGTCGATCGACGACGAGATCCACCTCGACCTGACGGTCGCGGCCAAGAAAGCAGCACGCCCGCTACCGCAATACGATCCTCATCTCGCCCCTGGCTACAAGCCCCTTCAGAACGGACACCCCAACGGCGACCACAAGCACGCGCACAGCCCGTACGTGGAAGAGAAGGAGCTCATTAAGCACTAGTGCTCGAGATACCCGCCCAGATCTGGCAGAAGACGAAGACGAGCTACATCTGGAGATCGCTCTTCCGTCACGGCTACCCCGATTCCCGCAAAAACCAGTCGCTCGCGGTCTTCACCAACGTGTTCCTGCATCTGCACCCGGTCAAGGTCCGCCGTCACGCCCTCGCGATTCCCTACACGTGGTGCATGGGCGGGCTCTCGTTCTTCCTGTTCCTCATCCTCACGCTGACCGGGACGCTGCTCATGTTCTATTACCACCCCTCGGTGGACGGCGTGTACAACGCCTACGGCGACATCAAGGATCTCGAGACAGTCGTCGTGTTCGGCCAATTGTTGAGGAACATGCACCGTTGGGCCGCGCACGGCATGGTCATCACGGTCTTCCTTCACATGATCCGCGTCTTCTATACGGGCTCGTACAAGCCGCCACGTGAGTTCAACTGGGTCATCGGCACGCTGCTCTTCTTCTTCACGATTCTGCTGTCGTACACCGGATACCTGCTGCCGTGGGACCAGCTCGCGTTCTGGGCCGTAACGGTGGGCTACGAGATCGCGCGCGCGACCCCGTTCATCGGCGACGAGTTCAGCTTCGTCGTGTTCGGCGGATTCCAGCTCGGACCGAACGCGCTGCTCCGGTTCTACGTGCTTCACGTCGTCGGACTGCCGCTCGCCACCGGATTCCTGATCGCCATCCATTTCTGGCGCATACGAAAGGACGGGGGCATTACCGGGCCGCTGTGAGTCTCTTGCTCGAAGGCCGCAGGTCTCAGGACGCGAGGGCACGGCATGCTGTCTCGCGACGAGCATCTGCGCCCAGCGCGCCCCAGGCGATCGCGGGCGATCCATCGGCGGGCGCGCGTAGCCAGCCGCGAGGAGCGAGACCAGGCCGGGCCCTCGCCAGCGTGCTGGGGCTGCGAGCATGACGACTCCCCGCGGACCTCAGCCATTTGCTGGACAGGAAAAGCGGCTCCGGCTGCTCGCCTTTGTAAGGCAGGACTCCGTGGTGCGCGTCGACAAGCGCGTCGAGGACACCGCGATGGTCTGGCCGCATCTTTTGGTCATCGAGTTCATCGCGGCGATGCTCTGGTCGATCGGTCTCTTCGTTATCGCGGCGGCGTTCAACGCACCATTGCAGGACCACGCCACACCGGACTGCACGCCGAACCCGTCGAAAGCTCCGTGGTACCTGCTCAACCTGCAGGAGCTCCTCCTCCACATGGACAAGGGGCTCGCGGGCGTGGTCGTACCGACCGTCTGGCTCACGTTCATGGCTGCGATCCCGTACATCGATCGAAGCCGCGAGGGCGTCGGGATCTACTTCACGAGCGCGAACGGCAAGCGCATCACGATCTTCGCCGCGGTCTTCGCGACGGTCGGGACGTTCTCGCTGATCCTGCTCGACGCCTTCCTCAAGGCGCACGGCTACATCGAGTTCGCGACCGAGCATTTCCCCGGCGGCAAGCAGCTTCTGCCGAACTACCTCATCCCGATCGGCGTGATGATCGGCCTCTCGGTGCTGCTCGTGCTCATCGTGCAACGCCTCTACGCCGCCAACACTCGCGAGTGGATGATCGCGGTCTACACCGGGTTCGTCGCCGTGTATCTCGTGCTCACGGTCGTGGGTACCTCCATGCGCGGCCCGGGGATGGACCTCTTCCCGCCGTGGGCCGTCCCGTCGACGCACCAGTGCCTCGAGCCGAACATATGATCCGGCCGCACACCGACTCCACCTTTCAGGGGCTCCTCGGCCGCATCAAGCGGCGCCAGCTCTTCCGCCTTGGATTCCTCGCCGGCACGCTGCTCGCGGTGACCGAGATCACCGCACTCACGGTCCCTTTCATAAAGGTGAACAAGATCCTCGGTCTCGGCGCGAAGATCGCGGTAGGCACGAAGCAGAGCGTCCTCGACTCATTCAAGACCACGAACGACGTGCCGATCCTGAACCTCGAGGGGAAGTTCTTCCTTCTCCACGCGCCGGGCGGGATCATCGCCGCGTACCGCAAGTGCACCCACCTCGGCTGCAGCGTTCCCTGGAACGCGGCGGAGGACCAGTTCCACTGCCCCTGCCACGGCTCCCTCTACGACAAGCACACCGCGGTGGTGAAGGGCGGACCCGCGCCGAAACCGTTGCAGCTTTTCCATATCGTCCCGGACGCGAGCGGGACGCTCGTCGTTGACACGAACCCGTTGAATGTCGTCGACCGCCAGGCGAACGTCTGGGATCCGAAGCACCTCGCCGAAGCCGGCGTCTCCGAGACGTAGATGCAGCTCGACCTGAACTTCGTTCTCGCCGCGGCGAGCCTCCTCATGTTCGTCGGGTTCCTGGCGTTTTTCGGCTACCTGATCTTCCATCAGCAGTCGCTCGAGCCGAAGGAGAAGACCGGCGCGGAGCTCATCGAGCAGCACTACGCCGCCGGCGAGACGATCGAGCAGCCGACGCCGTATTACGTCGCGCCGATCCCGGCCGCACCCGACCCGCTCGAGATCAGCGCGAACCTCGATCGGAAGATCCTCGTTGGCGCGGGCATGCTCTTCGCGGTCTTCGCGCTCGTCGGCGGGTACTTCTTCACGATCTTCGTCGTGCGCGCGGACGCGCACAGCGAGCGCTGGCGCGACAAGGTCGCCTCGCAGCAGCAGCTCGACAAATCGATCGAGCGCGGCCGCAACCTCTATGCGAACTTCTGCTTCGACTGCCACGGCAAGACCGGCCTCGGCAGCACCGATCCGACGCGGAAGGACCTACCCGGCCTTCCCTTGAACAAGCCCGGATTCAAGTACGACAACATTCAGAGCGACCCCACCAAGCTGAAGGCGGTGCAGGACCTCCTCACACTCACCATCTCGCGCGGCCGCGCGAAGCCCCCGGGCTCGATCTCGATGCCCGCGTGGAGCGACCACGAGGGTGGCTCGCTGAACGACGAGCAGATCCAGCAGCTCGTCAGCTTCATCATGTTCGGCACCGATCAGGATTGGGCCGACGTCGTGACCGTCCGGCAACACACCTCCGGCGCCGAGGACGGGCACCTCCCGCTCGAGCCGAACCCGCCGAAGCCCGAGGTGCTCACCGGCATCAATCTGGGCAGGCAGCTCACGCTGAATAACCCGCAGGCGGCCTGCGTCTCATGCCACAGCTTCGATCCGAACACGCCGAGCACACTGCCGACTGCACCGAACCTCGGCCACTACGGCACGCAGGGACCGCTGAACAACGAGAACAAGGCAAAGCAGGCCGCGGGCGACTCCGACTACCTGCTGCACTGGATTCAGAACCCACCCGCGGTCAAGCCCGGCGTGGTGATGCCCGCCTTCGGCACCGCCTACGGCGGCTCCCTCAGCGACGACCAGATCCGCGCGATCATCGAGTATCTTCAGAGCCTGAAGTGATCGCCGAAGTCAGCGAAGCCAACGAGTTCTACATGGTCCTCGTGACCGTGTTCATCCTCATCGCCGCGATGTACTTCCTGCAGAAGTGGTGGACGAGCTATCGGTAGGTGAGCGGCGGCCGCTCCCTCGCCAAAAGACGCTCGCGCTTCTCGTCGGACGCATCACCACGATCAAGCTCGCTTACTGGGCCGCGCTGACGCTAGTCGAGCTTGCATTGCCACGGGTTTTAGACCGAGGATTTACCGAGCGCTTTCCGCTCTCTCTCGCGCTCGCGGCGGTCATATCGGCGCTCGCACTCGCGTGGGCCGCGTGGCAAGCGCGTGTTGTTGACCGTCGCGCGGGCGGCATCGAACGCGGATTCGCCACGGTCGCGACAACTTTTGCGGCCGCTTCGGTCGTCGCATCGCCCGCGAGCATCCCGCTGCTGCTCATCGAGCGCGCGCGGTCGCTTGAAGGGTGCGCACCTGGCGTCTCGTGCCACCTCGAAGCGATTTTGTTATGGGTCGCACTCTTTGCGGTCGGGTTCGTACTCATTCCGGCCGCATTCGCACTCTCACTACGCAGTGCGCACTAGGCTCGCTTGTACGCCCACCCGATGACGTGTGGCAATCTACGCCGCGGTGGCCGGGAAACGCGTGCTCGTGGTCGACGACGACCCCGATATCCGTGAGCTTCTGTTCACGGCGCTCGAGGACGAGGGCTTTGAGGTCGTCCCCGCTGCGAACGGCCAGGAAGCGCTCGCGATAATCGAGACGTTCCGGCCGGACGTGATCGTCCTCGACCTCATGATGCCGGTGATGGACGGATGGCAATTCGCCCATGCGCTCCGGGAGCGCGATGAAGGAGACGAGGACATCCCGATCGTGCTCCTCTCCGCAGCGCGCGACCTCAAGACGCACGCCAAGGCGCTCGCGGCCGCCGACATCATCGAGAAGCCCTTCGACTTGAGCGAGCTTCTCCCGAAGATCGCGCGCATCGCCTCCGCTGCCTAGTCCCCGCGAGAGCGCGACCCGCTTGTGGTCCATCCAGCGCACGGCCAGCCGACCAACGTCCGGCTCGATCGAGGCCTTCACGCTCGCCCGATCGCGAGTTCGCTTAATCTCGCGTCGTGCCTGCCCTCGCCGCGATCGGGATCGTCACCCGCGATATGAAAAATTCCGTCCGCTTCTATCGCCTTCTCGGCATCGCTGTGCCTGATCCCGTAGACGATCACCTCGACGCGACGCTACCCAGTGGCGTTCGTCTCATGTGGGACACGCTCGAGCTCATCAAGCAGCTCGAGCCGGACTGGGTCGAGCCTCAGGGACACCGCATGGGCCTCGCCTTCGAATGCTCGTCTCCCGGTGACGTCGATGCGACGCACGCACGAATCAAGGCCGCGGGCTTTCGTTCGAAGAAAGAACCGTGGGACGCGTTCTGGGGCCAACGCTACGCGCAGGTCATCGACCCCGACGACAACGTCGTCGACCTCTTCGCGGAGCTTCCGACCCCGACCGCGTAGCAGCCGTACCCACATGGGCACCTGTTCTGTGAAGCTGCGGAAGCCGACCATTCCCCTCGTGAGCGCATCTGTCGCAACCGTTGCGATCTGGCTGGCGCTTCTGTTCCCGATCGCACAGCTGGTCCGTATGGTCGATGAGGTCGCGGCCGCGATCGATCCACGGCTCAGCCTTGTCAGAAGCCTCCACGAGGTGCTGGTGACGAACGGCGCCGGCATCCTGGTGGTCCTCGCGACCGTCGCGGGCACCGCGTGGGTCGCCCGCCGAGCAGGCGGCGGTACCCGCGCCGAGCTCTCCGCCCTCGCCGGCTAGGCCTCGAGGACCTTCAAACCCGCCGGGCGCGCGCGGAGCCAGTCGCGCCCGCGCACGAGTCCGCGCACGGTATCGACGAACTCGCGTCCGGCGCGCGATAGGCGGCGGTCGCGGCGGTTCGCGAATCCGATCGTCCGCGTCAGCGGCTCGGCAAGACGGATGGCGCGGAGCGGCCCCTGGGGATCGATCACCAAGCTCGGCACGACCGCGACGCCGATGCCTGCCGCGGCGAAACGCAGCACGCCGTCCATCTCCCCACCCTCGAGCGCGAAGACCGGCTCGAACCCGGCTCGCCGGCACGCCGCGACCGTCGCCGCGCGCAGGTCGTACCCGTCGCGGAACATCACCAACGGGACGCCCTTGAGCTCGGCGATCGGCACGGTCTTCCGCGACGCGAGCGGGTGATCCTGCGGGACCGCGATGACCAGCTCCTCGCGCAGCAGCGGCGAGGTCTCCAACGTCTCGTGGCGCACGGGCATGATCACGAGCGCGACGTCGAGCGCACCTTGCTCGAGCTCGGCGACGAGGTCGCGCGAGCCCGCTTCGTGGAGCACGAGCTCGATGCCCGGAAATGCGGCGTGGAACTTCGCGAGGGCGGGCGGAAGGAGCGTGATCGTGAGCGATGGCGTCGCACCGACCGCGAGGCGCCCGCGACGCATGTCGGCGAGCTCGCGGACCTCGCCGGTGGCGCCGTCGACGTCGGCGAGTACACGCCGCGCCCAGGGGAGGAGCGTCTCGCCGGCCGGCGTGAGGGCGACGTTGCCGGTCATGCGATGGAAGAGTGGAGTGCCGAGCTCCTCTTCGAGCACCCGGATCGCACGCGACACCGACGGCTGGGCCACGCGCAGGCCGCGTGCGGCTTTGGTGAAGTGCCGCTCCTCGGCGACGGCGACGAAGTAGCGAAGCTGATGGAGCTCCATCGCTCATAGCCTAGCGCTATCACGGCGAGCGCCCTGAGACCTTTGCGTTCTGGCCGCGGCACGCCCACCATCGGGACTGGTGGCGACGACCGCGGTCGACGTCCGTCACAGACCGCATGAGCGCAGGGATCTCTGGTGGCTCGAGCCGACGGTCATCGTCGTCGTGCTCGGGCTCTTCGTCCTCTACTCCATTTACGCCGGCCTGGTCGGCACGAACTACTACTTCGAGCCGTATCTCTCGCCGCTCTACTCGCCGTGCCTCAGCGCGAACTGCGTGCACCCGACCCTGCCGCTCATCGGCACGTACTGGAACCTCTCACCGGCCATCCTCATCGTCGCGTTCCCGCTCGCATTCCGCGTGACCTGCTACTACTACCGCCGCTCCTACTACCGCGCGTTCTTCTGGGCGCCGCCGGCGTGCGCGATTCCCGATGCGCGCAAGACGTACGCCGGCGAGACGCGCTTTCCGTTCCTGATCCAGAACCTTCACCGGTACGCGCTGATCTTCGCGACCGGGCTCCTCATCTTCCTGTGGTGGGACGCGTTCGGAGCCTTCAGCTTCAACGGTCGCTTCGGCATCGGCCTCGGGTCGATCCTCATGCTCGCGAACGTCGTGCTCCTCTCCGGCTACTCGCTCAGCTGCCACTCGCTCCGCTATCTCGTCGGCGGGTATCTCGACAGCTTCCACGGCAAGTCGCTCCGTTTTCGGCTCTGGAGCTGGGCCAACGCATTGAACGCGCGCCACGCGCGCTGGGCCTGGACCAGCCTCATCGTCGTCGCGTCCACCGATCTGTACATCCGGCTCCTTTCGATGGGCGTGCTGCACGACCCGCGGTGGATCCCGTGACGGCCGACGCGATCGAGCGGCACGAGTACGACGTCGTGGTGATCGGCGCGGGTGGTGCGGGGCTCCGTGCCGCGATCGAAGCGCACGCGCTCGGGGCGAAGACCGCGATCGTGTGCAAGTCGCTCCTCGGCAAAGCGCACACCGTGATGGCCGAGGGCGGCATCGCCGCGGCGCTCGGCAACGTGTGGCCCGAGGACAGCTGGAAGGTCCACTTCCGCGACACCATGCGGGGCGGAAAGCTTCTGAACAACTGGCGCATGGCGCAGCTTCACGCGCAGGAAGCGCCGGACCGGGTCCTCGAGCTCGAGGACTGGGGCGCGCTCTTCGATCGCACGAAGGACGGCCTCATCCTCCAGCGCGACTTCGGCGGCCATAGATACGCTCGGCTCGCGCACGTCGGCGACCGCACCGGTCTCGAGATGATCCGCACGCTTCAGGATCACGCCGTCGCGAACGGCATCGACGTCTTCATGGAGTGCACGCTCCGCCACCTGCTGAGCGACGGCCGGCAGATCACCGGCGCGATCGGCTACTGGCGCCAGTCCGGCAAGCTCATCGCCTTCGGCGCGAAAGCCGTGGTCCTCGCGACCGGCGGCGTCGGGAAGGCGTGGAAGGTCACCTCGAACTCGTGGGAGTACACCGGCGACGGCATCGCGATGGCCCTCGAGGCCGGCGCCGATCTCATCGACATGGAGATGACGCAGTTCCATCCGACCGCGATGGTGTGGCCGCTCTCGGTTCGCGGGATCCTCGTGACCGAGGGCGTGCGCGGCGACGGCGGGACGCTCAAGAACAGCAAGGGCGATCGCTTCATGTTCAAGTACATCCCGGAGTTCTTCCGTGCGGACACCGCCGACACCGAGCGCGAGGCGGACGCCTGGTACGAGGACAAGAAGAACAACCGCCGCACACCCGACCTGCTCCCGCGCGACGAGGTCGCGCGCGCGATCAACAGCGAGGTCAAGGCCGGACGCGGGACCGAGCACGGCGGCGTGTTCCTTGACATCGCGTCGCGCCGCCCGGCCGACTACATCCGCCGCCGACTGCCGTCGATGTACCACCAGTTCAAGGAGCTCGCGGACGTCGACATCACAAAGGAGGCGATGGAGGTCGGTCCGACCCTCCACTACATCATGGGCGGCATCCGCGTCGACGCCGACACCGCCGCGGCCACGGTGCCGGGCCTGTACGCGGCGGGAGAGGTCGCCGCCGGCATGCACGGCGCGAATCGCCTCGGCGGAAACTCGCTCTCCGACCTGCTCGTCTTCGGCAAGCGCGCCGGCCAGGCCGCGGCCGAGTACAGCAGGCGCACGGCCGCGCCGCGCGCCGATGACGGGCAGCTGAGCGCGTACGCGCAGCGCTTCGCGGCTCCGTTCGAGCGGGGCGGCGGCGAGAACCCGTACGCGATCCATGCCGAGCTGCAGGAGACGATGCAGGAGCTCGTCGGCATCATCCGCCGGCGCGACGAGCTCGAGGAAGCGCTCGCGCGGCTCGAGCGCCTCCGCGCGCGCGCGGCCCGCGCCGAGGTGAAGGGCTCTCGCGTCTACAACCCCGGTTGGCACCTCGCCCTCGATCTCGAGAACCTCATCGCGGTGTCCGAGGCGGTGGCGAGGAGCGCGCTCGTCCGTGAGGAGAGCCGCGGCGGCCACACCCGTGAGGACTTCCCGAAGCCAGATCCCGTGTGGGGGACCAAGAACGTGGTCACGCGCAAGCGCGACGGCAAGCTCACCCTGACGACCGAGCCGATCCCGCCCATCCCGGGCGAGCTGCGCGCGCTCATCGGCGAGGACAAGCCCGGCGACAAAGCTCCGACCGACGCGCAGCCGGCGGTCGTCGGAGGCAAGGAATGACGACCGAGACGGTCGCGCGCGAGGTCCGCATGAAGGTGTGGCGCGGCGATGCCTCGGGCGGCGAGTTCGTCGAGTTCGCGGTCCCATCCGATCCGGGCATGGTCGTGCTCGATGTCGTGCACCGCATCCAGGCGACGCACGCGCCAGATCTCGCGGTGCGGTGGAACTGCAAGGCCGGCAAGTGCGGCTCGTGCAGTGCCGAGGTGAACGGCCATCCCAAGCTCATGTGCATGACGCGCATGAACGAATTCGCGCCCGGCGAGGAGATCGCGGTCTCCCCGGTGAAGACCTTCCCGGTGATCAAGGACCTCGTGACCGACGTCTCGTTCAACTATGAGAAAGCGAAGACCGTCCCGCCGTTCAAGCCGAAGCCGAAGGACCCCGATG
The DNA here is from genome assembly GCA_005880575.1 of Chloroflexota bacterium. Taxonomy (GTDB): domain Bacteria; phylum Chloroflexota; class Limnocylindria; order P2-11E; family P2-11E; genus 3-1-20CM-2-70-9. The sequence continues at coordinate 13,511 of VBIZ01000181.1, forward strand.
GCAAGCGGCGGATGTACCAGGAGGACGTCGAGCGCGTCCAGGAATTCCACAAGTGCATCGAGTGCTTCCTCTGCCAGGATGTCTGCCATGTCATCCGCGACCACGAGGAGAACAAACAGAGCTTCTCAGGCCCGCGGTTCTTCGTGCGACTCGCGGCGCTCGAGATGCATCCGCTCGACACGAACGAGCGCATCGACCTGATCCGTGCGAAACATGGCCTCGGCTTCTGCAACATCACCAAGTGCTGCACCGAGGTCTGCCCCGAGGACATCCACATCACCGACAACGCGATCATCCCGCTCAAGGAGCGCGTGGTGACCGCCCACTACGACCCGATCGCCTGGGCGCTCCGCCGGATGCGCGGCAAGAAGACCGAGTTCGCGCCGCCGGAAGCCAAGCCGCCGTCCGCTTGACTGCGCGCGTGATCTTCATGGCGACCGCGGCCGCTGTCCTGACGCTGCTGCTTTTTGTTGCGGTCATTCGCCCGGCCATCGATCGCGGGGGCCTCGGCGAGTTCCTCGGCATCGCGGCGTTGTTCGTCGCGATCCTTCTCGGCGAGAGGTGGCTCCGATCACGCTAGTGCGATGAGCGCTAGCCTTAGCGATCGTGCGTGCTTGTCCCTACTGTGCAGAGCAGATACAGGACGCCGCGATCATCTGTCGCTTCTGCGGTAGAGAGATTCCGGCCGCGGTCGCGAGCGAGCAACCGAATGTGACCGAGCGACCGCGCTTTTCGAGGCAGCGTTATGCGATCGACGAGCGCCTCAAGCGCGGGACCACGCGAGCCGATCCGAAGCGTCGTCCATCTCTTTGGGCGAAGATCGGCGGGGTCCTCGCGCCGCGCGAGCTCCGACCTCCACGTCCCGGCCAGCGCGAGTCGATGGTCCGCGAGTACCCGAGCGTCCGGAAATACCAGGCGGACGTCGACCGGCTGGTCCGCGCGGGGTGGGAGATCGACCACCAGCTCGACCGCCCTGAAAAGATCGTCGTGAGATGGTTCAGGGAGCCCGCGTCCGAAGGTCCATCCTGATCTGAGGAAGCTGTCACTCGCGCTCGCGGTCCTGCTCGCTGCCTGCATCCCTGCACCGACACCCAACCCCGTCCCGCCGACGCAGCCCGCTGCAAGCCCTTCGCGCTCACCGGCGCCGGCCCCTCCGTTCCAGGCATTGCAGGTGCCGGCCCTGCACGGTGACTGGGCGTTCGCACTGAAATTCGGCGAGCTCTGGGCGATCCCCGTTTCTGGCGGCGCGGCGGTGCAGGTCGCGCGTTTCAACGACCGAGGCGATCAAACCGCGTGGCCGTACTCGCTTCCGGCCAACGAGCTTCGTCGCCAGCTCACGCCGGATGGCCGCTCGCTTGCCCTGAGCATCGGCGAGGACGTCGCGGGTGGTGGTGGACCGCGTTACCGACTCGCGCTGGTCGATCTCGAACACGGAAAGCTCGTGCAGGTCGTGCGCGATGACGCTGACCTCATCAGACCGGCGATCTCGCCCGACGGGACGAAGATAGCCTATGTGCGGCGTATGCCCACCGCGTCGGATCGCCCTCTCGTCGACGATGGTCTCTGGGTCGTCAATGCGGATGGCACGGGCGCGCGGCGCGTCGCGCCCGGTGCCGACGGGCTCTTCACCTGGATCTTCGGGTGGACGCCCGATTCGAAGGGAATCGTCTTCGATCTGCTCGAGTGGTCGGCCGGGCCCGTCGTCATCGACGTCGCTAGCGGCGAACGCCGCCTCCTCGGCGGCTTCGTTCCGCGCATGTGGATGACGTACGGCAACGACTTCGCGTTCCGCCCGAACCGCTCTCCGTCGCTCGTCGCGGGACTCAGCTCGAGAGCCTTTCAGGGCGAGTACAGCCTCGTCGTCGCGGACCGGGCCGGCGATCCGCAGCGCACGCTCGTCGCGGAGGACAACACGTTCTTTCTGCTCGGCGCGCCGCGCTGGAACCCGAAGAGCGACGAGATCCTCTACCGGCACCTCATCAAGCCGGATCAGTCAGAGTTCTTCATCGCGACACTGACAGGCGCCCACACGCGAGTCCCGCTGGCGCAGCGGCCGTATCTCGCCGATTGGACATCGGACGGAACGGGGATCGTCTATCTCTTCCAGGGTGTTGCTCAGGGGACCGACTACTTTCTCGCCACCGGGGTTCGAACCGCCAGGCGCGACGGGTCGGGCGATCGAGAGCTCTTCTCCTTGCCTGGCTTGAGCGACCTCGTCGTTGTCGGCTATCCCTAGGAACGGCAATTTCGTCGCACTGATAGCCGCTTGATTCCTGGCCCAAATCGCACGGGAATACGGTTTCATTTGCTGGAAGGGCGACGATGAGAACGATCCCTCGGCGCGCATACGTCTTCATAGCGATCACCTGTCTGGTCGCTGTGCCGTTTGTCGCGCTCGGCGTCCAGGACGTGCTGGGCGACGAGCCCCCGACCGTCGCCTTCTACATCTGGGCACTCTGCGTTCTCCTCTCACTCCGCCCGATCCGCATCGCCACGAACGTCGAGCTCTCCGCGTCAGAGGTGGCCGTCCTCGCCGGCGTCGTGCTCCTTCCGCCGGGAACGCTCGCGCTGGTCGCCGGCTCGGCGCGTCTGGTCAACGACCTCGTAACGCGCAAGTCGTTCATCCGCATCGTCCGAAACTCCGCGGCCCAGGCGATCAGCGCGGGCGTGGCCGCGATGTCCTTCCAGCTCGTGATCATGTCGATGACCGATCGGATCGCCGGAACCGTCGGCGAGGTCATCATCGCCGGAGCGATCGCCGCGACCGCGCTCGTCGCGCTCGATCTCGGCCAGATCATCGCGCTGCAGCTCATCCTCGGGACCGAGCGGCTCACCAAGTCGACCTTGGGGTGGATCGGCCGGACGGGGCGCGCGCAGCTGCTCTGGGGTCTCGCCGCGGTCATCACGATCGAGATCGTCCTCATCCAGCCGTGGTTCCTGCTCCCGGCAGTGCCGCTCTTCCTTCTGGGATATCTCGACATTCGCGCGCGGTTCGTCGCCGAGCGACGCGCGCGTCTCCTCGCGACTCTCGTCGAGGTGAGCCATGCGGTGGGCGCATCGCTCGACCCGGACGAGGTCTTCCGCAACGTGTACCGCCAGGTCGCCGCGGTCATGGACGCGGACAACTTCTTCGTCGCGACGTTGAGTCCGGACGGCGCGACGGTCCGCTACCGGTTCCTCATCGACGGCGGGAAGGAGCTCGACCCGGTCGAGCGGCCGACAGAGGGCACGCTTGTTGGCGCGACCATCGAACGCGGCCCACTCCTATTAAAGGAGGTGGAGCGCGACGCCCGTCGGCTCGGCCTGCCCGACCTCGAGTCGTGGGGCGCCGTCGTCGAGCAGTCGATCATCGTCGCGCCGCTCCGCCAGCGCGACACGTTCGTCGGCGCGATCTCGGCGCAGAGCCGCCGCGCGACCGCGTACGACGAAGGTGACCTGCAGCTCCTCGCCGCGATCGCGAACGAGGCCGCCATCGCCCTCGAGCGCGCGACCCTGCACAACCGCACGGCGACGCTCTCGCGCCGCCTCTTCGAGCTGCACCGCATCGGCCTCGCGATCTCGGAGAAGACCGAGCTCGTCGACGTCGCCAAGCTGCTCGCGGAATCGGTCGTCGATCTGCTCAAGCCGGCTGAAGCCGCGGTCTACATCGACAAGGGCGGCGACACCCTCGACTTCGCGTTCACGACCGGGAAGGCGACGAGCGACGTCCTCGCGCTGCCGAAGACCGCACCGGCCATGTCGCGGGTGCTCGAGAGCGGCCAGGCGGTCGCGTTCCCGCGCCGGGGCGACGCGCCCGAGTCCACGCGCAAGCTCCTCGAGCGTTTCGGCCACGAAGCCCTCCTCATACACCCGCTCCGCTCATCGGATCAGACCATCGGAGTGCTCTTCATCACCTGGCATGAGGCTCACGTGTTCAGCGACGAGGAGCGCGAGCTCATCGGCATTCTCGCCGGCGTCAGTGCGTCGACGATGCGCTCGATCCGTCTCTACCGAGAGCTCGATGAGGCCTACCTCTCGACGGTCTCGACGCTCATGGCCACGATCGTCGCGCGCGACCATTACCGCGAGGACCATCAGCGCAAGATCGCGGCGGACGCAGTTGCCGTCGGCGAGCGCCTGAAGATGAGCGAGCACGAGCTTCGCGATCTTCGCTACGCCTCGCTATTCCACTCGCTCGGCAAGATCGGTGTGCCCGCCGCGATCCTCTCGAAGGCCGGACCGCTCACGCCCGAGGAGAGGAAGATCATGCAGGAGCACCCGCTCCTCGGCGCCCGCATCCTCGAGTCGATCCGCTTTCTGCGCGGCGTCGTGCCGATCGTCCGTCATGCGTACGAGCGCTGGGACGGCACCGGCTATCCGGACGCTCTCGCCGGCGAGCAGATCCCGCTCACGGCGCGCATCCTCGCCGTGGCCATCGCCTTCGAATCGATGCTCGCCGAGCGGCCGTACCGGCCGGCGCGTCGCGAGGATCAGGCGCTCGCCGAGATCAAAGGCTTCGCCGGCACCTACTACGACCCGACCGTCGTCAACGCGTTCGTCTCGATGGTCGAGGCGCGAGGGGTCATCCATGCCGCGGAGGAAGAGGTCCAGTCGACGAGCCGCGAGCTCTCGATCCTGTCCGAGCTCACGCCGGAATTCCACACGATCCTCGACCTGCAGCAGCTGCTCGACCGCACCCTGGTCGTACTGGAACGCGCGGTCCCGGGAGCTTCGCTCACGATCATGCTGCACGACCAGCAATCCGACGAGCTCGTCTCACGCGCCGTCGCCGGAGGCTGGACGACGGTCGATTCGCCGTCGCGCATCGCGACCGATCGCGGCATCTCGGGGTGGGTCTTCACCCACCGCGAGGGCCAGATCATCGACGACGTGCGGGCCGATCCGCGCTACATGGGCGACCCCCGCGTGCGCAGCGAGCTCGTCGTACCGCTCGTGTCGCGTGGGCAGGCCGTGGGCGTGCTCGTGCTCAGTCACCCTGCGGTCGCGGCCTTCAGCAAGCGCGACCTGACCCTGATGGAGACGGTCGGCGCCCAGATCGCGGCGCAGATCGAGGTCGCGGAGCTGCACGAGCGGCTAAAGCGCGCCGCGAACACCGACGCGCTCACCGGGATCCACAACTACCGGTACTTCTACGACCGCCTGGAGGAGGAGGTCGCCCGTGCCGAGCGTCACCAATCGCCCCTCGCCGTCGCGTTCTTCGATATCGACGAGCTCAAGAAGGTGAACGACACCTACGGCCACCTGGCCGGCAACGAGGTCCTCCGGATGCTCGGGCAGACGATCACCGAGCGGGTCCGGACCGAGGACGTCCCGGCGCGCTACGGCGGCGACGAGTTCGCGATCGTCATGCCCGACACGCCGCGGGAAGAAGCCGAAAAAGTGGTCATCCGTTTGATGGAGATCCTCGATGGGACCGACGTGAAGCTGCCCGGAGGCGGCGCGATCAAGATGCCGGCGCGGTCCTGGGGCGTTTCGTCGTACCCGATGGACGGCCGGACGGCCGAGGCCCTCGTCGAGAACGCAGACACACGAGCCTACGCACGCAAACGCGTCGGACGCTGACCGCGGCCTGACACCAAGCCGCGCGCGACCGCGCGTTACTGTTTTCCGCAGAGGAACCGCGGCGCAAGCGGGTGCCGTTCTCAAGACGCAAGGGGAATAGGGAATGGGTAACGCTCTTCTCGACATGCTGACGATCGAAGGCCAGGTCGCCTTCGTCCTCGCGTTCGTCGTCCTGACCACGGTCGGCATGCTGCTCATGCTCTGGAAGCCTCGTCACGCCACCTACCGGACGCACGACTGCCGGACCATGGGCTGCCAGTGGCTGCAGGACAAACCTCTCCGCTAGGCGTCGGCCTTCGGCAGCACCATCACGAACGTTGCCCCGCCGCCCGGACGCTCCTCGACAGTAAGAGACCCACCGTGAAACCTGACGATCTCGCGTGCCACGTGCAGCCCGAGACCCACACCCCGCGGGTCGCGGCGCGCCCGGTGGAACGGCTCGAAGATGAGATCGCGCTCTTCGGGTGCGACTCCCGGGCCCCGGTCGCTCACCGACACCCGCACGGACGCTCGGTCCTCGGCGATGTCGATCTCGATCGGTTGGTCTTTGGCTCCGTACTTCGTGGCGTTGTCGACGAGGTTGGTGAGGACTTCCTCGATGCGCACGGCATCGACCGTCGCCGGCTCGGCGCTCGCCTCCGGCCCGCGCACGATGACCTCGCGGCCCGCGTTCTCCCCTAGCTCCGTTGCCACTTGGCGTGTCAGGGCGACGACGTCGGCCGGCGCACGATCGAGCTCGAGACGCCCGGAGCGGATCCGGCTGATGTCGAGAAGCCGCTCGAGCAGGCCGCGGAGCCGGTCGGCGCCCCTGCGGACGATCTCCACGTCGCGTCGAAGTGCCTCTCGGTCATATTCATCGCGGCTCAGTCGCCGTTCGGCGAGCTGCAGCCTCGCGAACACGGTGGTGAGCGGCGTCCGCAGCTCGTGCGCGGCGATCGAGATGAAGTCCTCGCGCAGGCGCAGGGCCTCCTGGATCGCCCGCTCCTGCTCGCTGATGTCTCTCGCGATCGCCGAAGCGCCGATGATCGTCCCGGTGGCGTCGCGCACCGGCGAGATCGTCACCGAGATCTCGAGGCGCTCTCCGTCCTTGCGAACGCGCACGGTCTTGTAGTGGTCGATGCGCTCGCCATGCCGCAGTCGATCGAGGATCGTGGGGATCTCGTCGGGGCGGTCCTCGGGGACGAGGATCGAGATCGGCTGCCCGATGACTTCATCCGCGGCGTATCCGTACAGCTGCTCGGCACCGCGGTTCCAGCTGATGATCGTCCCGTCGAGGGTCTTGCCGATGATCGCATCGTCGGAGGAGTCGACGATCGCCGCGAGGTACTCGGGCGACCACGCCTGCGCTTGGGCTTCACGCGTTTCGGCCTTCACCGGGAAAGCGTAGTCGTCCGCGCGCCGATCGGGGCGGCCTCGCGGCCGCCCCGACTGGTCCTCAACTCTGTTGGATGTAGATGTTCATCCCCTCGACTATTTTGTTGAAATTGATGATCCCGGGAACCACAAGGTGGATGCCCTCGCCCGATGGATCATCGTGGCTGTTCGGCGGATTCGGGCCGACGATGCAGAAGATCGTGAGGATGGCCTCGATCTGAAGATTCGTGCCACCTGGCGTAGCCACGATCCGCATCTTCAGCGCGCCACCGCAGAAGTTCGGCGGGAGCGGGTTGCCCATGACGGCACCGCATCCGTACGACTGATATTCGATTAGCTCGGTCGCGGTCCACGTTCCCTTCCCGATGACCGAACCGCCGGCGTTCGTGTGGGTGAACGTTCCGCCGCCGCGGACGGAGTCCGGGTGAACGCTGAATGTTCCCATCCCGGTGACCGCGACGCGGTCACCGTTGGACGCCTCAGAAATGTTGGGATGCTCCATGTGAAATTGGTATGTATGGGTCGCGCTGTCGGCAAGCGCGATCGCCGGTGACAGCGCAGCGAGCACGAGCGCGAGGAACGCGATGAGCGCGAGCGTTCTCTTCAACGTAATCCTCCCTACCGCCTAATGCTGATGTGGCCCGAACGAAGAAATGCCGGACCGAATGTGCCCACCGCAGGAACGGTCAGCATGTGCCGCGCGACGCCTGCACCCCCGGCGGTCTGCCAGGAGGTGTAAGCCATGTTCGGAAGAGTCACCGTCAGGACCTCACCCGAGTCGGTCTTGCCTACGACGTGAATGGTTGCCACGCCTGCGAAGGTCGCTGATCCGTCGGCTGCGACGCTGAGCGAACCGGGCGTAACGTTCCCTTGGACGTGCATCTGCTGGATGTCGCTCCAGGGTCCGAACGGGAATCCGCCCGAACGTCCTGCCATGACGCAGAGGAACTGTCCGCCGGACGACGATGCGGTGAATCCCAACTGCGATGTCGTTCCCAGGTCGCCGTCAACGACTCCACCGCCGCTCACGGTCGGACCCGACGCATACCCGACGGATTGGGACGCGACGAGCGAGCTGATCGCCAGAGCCGCGACAACGATCGCGCGCGTAAGCAACTGCTTCATGAGCACTCCCCTCTCATGCGAGCCGATTTGCCCGCGGGAGGTATACCACTCGCGCCAAGCGCCGAGCGGCGATACTCTCGCGGCCATGGCCTCGCTTGCCCGCATGAGCTCCGTGGCCGACCTGCGCCAGAAGCGGCTCCACGACTGCCGCCTCACGGCGGACCGCAAGCTCGACACGCTCGACGAAGCCGAGGCGTTCCTCGTCGATCGCGGCGTGCTCACGCTCACGCAGGACTCCGCCTTGCCGAGCCTCTTCGCCGCGACACATGAGGAGCCGTACAAGCGTGGCTCCGCCGGCTTCGGCTCGTGGCCGAAGACGAAGTGGCCGTGGGGCGGCGAGCTCGCCCTGCGTCCCGGCGTGCACGCGCTCAAGGTGCATCGGGGCAAGGTGCTTCTCTGCCATCAGGCCGCCATGCGCGCGGTCGACCCGCTCGCCCGCGCGGCGCTCTCGGAGGCCGACGCGGCGCGCGACGAGGGATCGCGGCTCGTTCGCCATCTGCGATCCGCGGGTCCATCGAAGATCGACGACGTGAAGGCCGAGCTCGGTCTCGAGGCGCCCGCACTTCGCAAGGTGCGCGAGAAGCTCGAATCGCTCGGCGCCGTCGTGTCGCGTGACGTCGCCGTCGACGACGGCAAGGGAGGTCATCGCCACACGAGCGAGCTCGCGCGATGGGACCAGGTGTGGAACAAGCCGTGGAAGGCGAATCAGGAGCAGGCCCTCGCCGAGCTCGTGCTGATCGGCGTGCGCGCGGCGGTACTCGCGCACCAGGACGAGGTGGGGAAGTGGTTCAGCTGGCCCGTTGAGTGGGCCCTGCTGGCTGAATTGATCTCGGCGCGACGCCTCCAACGACCGGGTCCAGGGTGGCTGGCGATCCCGTAGAAACAGCTCGTCGTAGAGCATTGGCGTTCTGGCGCCTAAGGAGCCTATGTTCGGTCCGGTCCTGCGCGGCGAGAAATGCACCCTGCGGCCTCCGCGCAAGGAGGAGGCGGAGACGTACATCGGCTGGTTCAAGGACCTCGACGTCATTCGCTACACCCTGCAGATCGGCCCGATGTCGATCTGGCAGGAGGAGGACTTCATCAAGCGTATGGCCGAGGAGCGGAACGCGATCAGCTGGATCATCGAGGTCGACGGGAGTCCGGTCGGATGGACCGGTGTCGGCGGCATCAACTGGCGCAACGGGAACGGCGAAAGCGGCATCGTCATCGGCGAGAAGTCGGTGTGGCGGAGGGGCGTCGCGACGGAGGCGATCGCTCTCCGCACCCGCTACTGCTTCCGCGAGCTCAACCTGCACAAGATCCGCACTCGCGCGTACATGGAGAACGAGGCCAGCAAGCGCGCGCTCATGAAAGCGGGCTACGTCCAGTACGGCGTACAGCGCGAGGAAGCCTTCCGCGACGGCCGGTATCACGACATCTGGTGCGCCGAGGTCCTTCGCGAGGACTGGGAGCGCGCTCATCGCGGATAGCCCCACGCGATGCGGTTGTCCTGAATCAAATCAGTCGTCGAGAATTCGCCGCCGCTCCGCGGATTGATCTCGGCTCGACGCCTGAACCTCTCTCTGAATGCTTCCGCTGCCGCTCGAGCGCTTCGTAGTGTCGGCACATGGCGCTCGCGAAATCGGATGACCCCGACTTCTATCCCTACAAGCTCACGCCGTCGCTGCTGAGCCCTTCCGAAAAGGCCTTCTACGTCGCGCTCATGCTCGCAGCGGGCCGCCGGTATCTCGTGTTCCCGAAGGTCCGGCTTGCCGACCTTTGTCAGGACTTGGACCGCTGGGCCGGCACGGAGGCGTTCGATCTGGTCTCCTCCAAGCGCGTCGATTTCGTCCTGTGCGATGCCAAGACCTTCCGGCCGACGCTCGCCATCGAGCTTGACGATCGGTCGCAC
>VBIZ01000163.1 GCA_005880575.1 Chloroflexota bacterium
ATGGTCGCGATCTGCGCGATCTGCTCTTTCTGGTGCTCGCCCTCGACCTTGGTCGACTGCGCCTTCATCTCTTCGACGACGGCGACGACGCCACGCTCGAGACCGCGCTTCAGGAGCATCGGATTTGCGCCAGCGGCGATGTTCTTCAGGCCCTCGTGCACGATGGCCTGCGCGAGGACGACGGACGTCGTGGTGCCGTCACCGGCGATGTCGTTGGTCTTGGTCGCCGCTTCCTTGAGAAGCTGGGCGCCCATGTTCTCGAAGGGATCCTCGAGCTCGACCTCACGGGCGACCGTGACGCCGTCGTGGGTGACGGTCGGCGAGCCGAACTTCTTGTCGAGGGCGACGTTCCGACCCTTAGGCCCGAGCGTCGTCTTCACGGCGTTGGCCATGACGTCGATGCCGTTCTTGAGCTTCTTGCGCGCTTCGTCGGTAAATGCGAGCTGCTTTGCCATGCGTACCTCCCCTTATTCGGCGACGAGACCGAGGACGTCTTTCTCACTGAGGATGAGAAGCTCCTCGTCGTCGAGCTTGAATTCGGTCCCGGCGTACTTCTGGAACAGAACGCGGTCACCCTCTTTGAGGTCCACCGGGATGCGCTGGCCGGTGTCGGGGTGGCGGTCGCCGGGTCCGACGGCAAGGACGCGGCCCTCCTGGGGCTTCTCCTTCGCGGTGTCCGGCAGGACGATCCCGCTCTTTGTGATTTCCTCGCGCTCGAGGGCCTTGATGACGACGCGAGAACCGAGTGGCTTGAGCTTCGTCTTCGTCTTCGGATTGGGCTTGGGCGCTGTTGCGACTGCCATGTCTCTCCCCTTCATTTGGAGTTGTTTTGGGCGCGGCGAACGGCCGCAGACCCACGGTTTCGGATTAGCACTCTCCGAGCGTGACTGCTAAGGACTCTAGAAGACTAGGAGAAAGGCTGTCAAGCCGCGCCCTCGCCGTCCCCGGCCGCGACGAGCCCGGCTTCCGCGACAACGCGGTCCTTGCCTGCTCGCTTGGCCGCATAAAGCATCGCGTCGGCGGCCTCGAGGACCTGCTCGGCGCTCCGGCCGGGACGCCACGCGGCAACTCCGGCGCTCACGGTGAGGGCGATCTTGGGATCGGCCCGTCCCTGAAGCTCGACCGCCTCGCGCACGCGTTCCGCGGCGATCCGTGATTCCTTGAGTCCCGACTGCGCCATGAGCACGAGGAACTCGTCGCCGCCCGTACGCACGCCGACATCCGACGCGCGGAGCGTCTTTCGCATCGTGTTCGCAAGTCCGCGAAGCGCAAGGTCGCCCTGCTCGTGACCGAACGTGTCGTTGATGTTCTTCAGTCCGTCGACGTCGATAGCGACAACGCTGTAGGGCTGGCCGTGCCGCACCGCGAGCGAATGCATGAGGCGCAGCTGCTCCGCGAGAAAGTGGCGATTGTGAAGGCCGGTGAGGCCGTCGGTCGTCGCCTGCCGCTGCGCCGTCTCGAGCACCCGCCGTGTCGCGAGGCTGAGCGCGACGCGGTCGGCGGCGGCGCGCAGCACTGTGACGTCGAGGATCGACGATTTGTCGGGCTCGAGAAAGAGCGCACCGACCGTGTCCCCGCCGGCGACCAGCGGCACACACGAGTAGTGGGAGCGAAACGGCATGTACGGGCAGACGACGGGGTCGTTCGCCGACGTGACCTCGAAGAAACGGCCGCTCCGGATCGCCGGGCAGCTCGTCGGTCCGTTGACCACAGGGTGCGGCGTCGCGCGTCCTGCGGTCCCGACCGGTTCGAGGATCGCGACGGACGGATCGGTGAAGAGGACGGTGGCTGCGGGCAGATGAAAGCCCTGCTGGAGGGATCGTGCGCCGGTCTGGGCGAGGCTCGCCTCGTCGGTGGTCAGGGCGAGCGCATCGACGAGGTTGTCCATGCTCTCGAGAACCTTCATGCGCGCCTCGAGACGCTCGCTCTGGCCGCGGACCTCCTCAAACGCGAAGAACGACGCCACGGCCGCGGCCGACGCGTCCGCGATGACCTCGGCCACGCGGATCTCGTGAGCCGTCCACTCGCGCTTCTCGTGGCTGGAGACGGCCATGAGTCCGATGACCTCGCTGCGGTGCACCAGCGGGACGAAGAGCCCCGCCGCGAAATGCTGATGCTCGCGGCGATCCGAGGTCTTGCCGTCGCCCGAGTTATTCACCGCGACGGTCCGCTTCTCGCGGACCGCACGGCGCCGCGGCGTGTCCTCCGGAAGGGTCGGGTCTGCGTGGAACTCCTCGACCGCGCCGTCCGGTCCGACGGTGAAGCCATCGGCGAAGTCAGGCTTCGAGGCGAAGAGATAGAGGCGATCCACGGCGAGCGCGTTCTTGGCCGATTCATACACGACGCGAACGAGCTCGTGGAGGTCGCTCACCCGCGCGAGTCCGACCGCGGTGTTCCGAGCGACCGACAGCTCCGCGTTTTGCGTCGCGAGCTCTTCGGTGCGCTGGCGGAGCGTGAAGCGCGTCTCCTGAATGGTGCGCGAGATGAGCGCGGTCATCGCGATCACCGAGAGGAGCGCGAACAGGCGGATGACGCCGACGTCGATCTGCGCACGCTCGCCTCCGAAGAAGACCTCGGCGACGAGCGTCGCGAGGTATGCGACGACGGCGATCGTTCCCGTGAACAGGGTCCCGGAGATGCGCATGCCGAAGACCGTGGCGAGGATCGGAAGGACGTAGTACGGGAAGTACCGGGAGTCGATCCCGCCGGTCAGAACAAGGAGGATCGCGGCGATGACCTGGGTGATGGCGGCGCCGACGGCGAAACGGCTCTTGCCGAGCCAGTTGTCGGGGAACACGTGAAACCAGAGGGTGGCGAAGAGGAAGAGCAGGAGCGAGCTCGCGACGAGTCCGATCCGGGAGGCCTGGTCCGTCGTCGGCAGTGCCGCGGTCCCGAGCAGGGCCGCGCCGATGCCCCAGCTCGCAGCCTCGGAGGCGATACGAATCCGGCGCTCATAAGAGGCCCGCGACCGCGGGTCACCAACCACCAATTCGCCGCCATGGTGCGTCAACCCGGTTGGCCTGTCGCCCCCTCAGCAGGAAACCGAGCCTGAAACTAGACAACCTCGCCACTTAGGCCGTTAACGGGCTCTTTCAAGCGCCGGAACGGCCCGTCGACCGCTTGGCACTGGACCGCAAGACCCTTCTCCGCGCCGTGGGTACCGTCAGAGCGACCCCGGCGAGGGGCCGACTTTCAGCTAGGGAGCTTGGAGCAGGCCGAGCGGATCGATCGGGGCGCCGTCCTTCATCACGGCAAAGTGAAGGTGCGCTCCGGTCGTGATCCCGGTCAGTCCGATGAACCCGACCACCTGCCCGGCCTTCACGGCCTGGCCCGCCTTGACCCTCGGCAGCGCGAACGTGTCGTCGAGGTGCGCGTACTCCGACACGAAACCGCCGGCGTGCGCGATGAGCACGATCATCGCGCCGTCGGGAAGGTGGCCGACGAACGCGACGACGCCGTCGCTCGCCGCGGTCACGGGGGTGCCGAGCGGCGCCGCGAGATCGATCGCGCCGTGGAAGTGCGCGTACGACACTCCCTTGTAGGTTGCCGGCGGCTCGAGCTCGAACGACGTGGGCCCGAACGGCTGCGTGAGCACGCCTCGGACCGGAAGCGACCACGCCCCCGCTGCGCCGTCGCGGACCATCGCCGAGGCGACGAGCTGAGCAAGGGCGGTTTGCGCGTTGGTCGCGTCCTGCGCGAGCGCGGTGAGGACCGCGATCTGCGCGGCCTTCGCATCGGCGTCACTCGACGCGGCCGCGGTCGCGAGCGAACGCGCCCTGTCGCGCAGCCGCGCGATGTACGTCTGCTTCGCGCCGACCGATCCTTTCAGCGTGGTAAGCAGATCGACGCGTTCGGCAAGCTTCGTTTGCGCCTCCAGCAATCCGCTCTGCAGCGAGCGAAGCTCGTCGAGAGCATCGCGCTGAGCGTCGCTCAGGTCGGTCGGTACATTGGTCGGGAGGGCGGCAAGACGAAGCGCATCGCGCTCCACCCGATCCTGCAGAGACCGCCTCGCGTCGGATTTCGCCTGAAGCGCGGCGATCTCCGCTTTGACCGCGTCGAGGTCGTCCCCCACCTGCTGGATCTGCGGATCGAGACCCGCGAGCTCGTCCTGGGCGACGCGGGCCTGGGCCTCGATGATCTGCGCGAGCGAGCGCGCATTCGCGAGCAGCGCCGCGTCGCGGGCCCGTGCCTTCTCGGCCTCCGCCCGCGCGGCTTCGGGGTCGGGTGAGGCCACGGCCGGCGAGGCCGTGGCTGAGGCTGTCACATCAGATGGAGACGCCGACGGCGAGCCGGACGCGCGGGAAGACGGCGATGCTGAGGGCGGCGACGGCGACGAAGATTGTGTCGAGGTGGGAGTTGGGGACGGCCTCGCGGAAGGCGGGGGCGTGAGCCCATCGGCCATCGCCGGCGTCGCGAGGAACGACGCCACGATGGCGACCGCGAGAAGTGGCGGCGCCAAGAGACGGTGCGGCAGCAACTCTTTCCCGAAAGATTGCCCGAGGTACCTCAGAGACCGGACACCCGTCTACTCAGCAAGCGTGCGAGCCTCAGTCACATCTTTCTCAATGCCCGCTCTGCGTCCCGCGGGCCGTGCCAGCTAGGACTGAGGCGTCATCTCGCCGGCGCGGATCGCTACCACGAGTCGATTCTCGGGCGGCGGCACCGGGCAGTTGTAGTGGGGCGAGAACGCACAGGCCGGGTTGTAGGAACGGTTGAAGTCGACGAGATAGCCGCCGTCCTCAAGGGGATCGATATCAAGGTAACGACCGATGTAATAGGACTCGCGGCCGTTCGTTCGGTCTTTGAAGAGGATCTGTAATGAATCCTGAGGAACGCCCGGCTCGAGAAGGCGGATCGCGGCGACACGGCATTCCCGGTCCTCAACGGCGAACGTGAACCATCCGACTCGTTCCGCCGAGCGATCGCGTTCGCGCGTCGACTCGAGGGCGATCTTCTCGGGGTCGGGCTCGAGCGCGAGGATGAATCGCAGATTCGGCGCGTAGGGAAACCATCGCGGCGCCAAGCGCTCGCGCTTGGCCTCGGGGTCGATGATCACCACGGCCGGTGCGTTCTGATGCGAGAGGCGTAACCGGTAGCGGCCGAGCCGCACCATCCCAGGGCCGCGCTTGAACCCGTCGACGCGGAAGCCGTCCTCGGTTGCCGCGACGGTCACGACCGAGCCCGCGTCCGGAAGATCGATGTCGCCTTTGACGCCGAAGCGAAGCGACTGTCCGACCGGAAGCTCGTGTCGGGCGACCGCGGCAAGAAAGGACTCGGGACCCGAGAGCCATTCGCGATAGCTCTCGCGGCTCTCCTCGACCTCTCGAACATTCTCGTCCGTCGGAGTCACGGCGGGAGTATCGCTAGCCAACGCGTCGCGGTCGAGCGAGGCCGCCGGAGGACCGAGCGCCGTCGCGACGCTCGGGCTCCGGCGACGCTAAGCGTTAGGCGCGGGCAGCCTGCTGTTCGGTTTCCATCGTGACGCTCGGATCGTTCTGGTAGAGAGAGAACTTGTTTCCCTCGGTGTCGACGCATCCTGAGAACCAGCCCTGGCCGGGGATCGGCAGCTTGTCGTCAGCCTTCCCGCCGAGCTCACGGACCTTGCCGATCGACGCGTCGATGTCGTCGGTGTCGAAGTACACGACGGGACCGGGGTTTTCCTGCATCGGGTTGATCGCGCCACCGGGATTCACTCCGTCGATCAGGTAGTACTCGATCCCCGGTACCTCCGAGTCCTTGTACTTCCATCCGAAAAGGGAGCTGTAGAAACGCTTCGCGCGATTCGCGTCCTTGGCGTTGATCTCGAAATGCACAATGTTTCCAGCCATGTGGTTCCTCCCCCGTGTTGGTCATCCAAGGGTAGACCTTCCGTTCGCCCACACCCGGGGTAACGCCGGCGTAACTGGCACGCCATCCGCCACATAGCCGGAAATGGACGATCTGGTCCACGAGTTCAAAAGCGACGTTCGAGATGAAGACGGCCACGTCTACTCGGCGCGCGCGATGGGGCGCCAGCGGAAGGGAACGACTGTGTGGGAAGGCTGGCTCGAGTTCTCCCCGCGGGGTGGCGGTGGTGTGCTTCGGAAGAGCCCGATCGAGACGACGCAGCCGAACCGCGAGGCGCTCGTCTACTGGGCGAGCGGACTCGAGCGGGTCTACCTCGAGGGCGCGCTCGAGCGGGCCATCACCGCGCGCTCTGAGGGCCGCGCGCGGTCGAACTAGGTCGACGACCGTGCGGTGCTATAACGCTCGACGTGAAAGCGATCGGGCGCTCGGTCCTTGCGTTGCTGTTGGTCGCGAGCCTATGCGCGGGTTGCGGTGGTGGAAACGCTCCGAGCCCGTCGCCGTCGCTGTACGGGCGAGGGATGACCGCGCCCTGAGTCAGGCCGCGTCGGGGGGATCGAGGTCCCCCGGAGGGAACAGATCCGATAACGATCGTGCCCTCGCGAGCTGCTCCGCGGCTTCGGTGACGTCCTCGACACGCAGCGCGTCGATCGCGAGCTCGACCTGGATCGCCATGAACTGGCGCTCGCATCCGCCGCAGATCACCTCGAGGAGTCGCGTCTCCTCGTAATGCCGCACCTCGCGCACGAATGCCCGCCGCAGCGTCGTGCCGCAGACCTTGCAGCTTCCGGTGAGACCTTCGGCCCCGTTCATGAGGTCGGTACAGGCATGGCCGGTGCCAAGCGAGCGTGGCCCATCTCGACGGTTCGGTAACGGACCGGCGACCCGCCGTCAGCGGATGGTCACCTGACGCGCGAGGCACTCCGCGAAATCCTGGATGAGCTGATCGGCCTTCCGCTTGATCGACGCTTGTCCGAACTCGCCCAGGCGTCCCATCACGGTGAGATCCGTACTGATTCGCAGCTGCGTCTCGGCCTCTCGCTCGGCGAGCGTGAGGTCCAAGGTCGCGCGGATCGCGCCACCGACGCGGGAGTCCTTCGCATCCGCACGGATCGACGCCGTGCCTGCGGTCTCGTCGCGCGAAACGATGGAAAAGTCACCGTCAAGAACCAGACGGACCGGACCGATCTGCACCGCAAGCGTCCCGAGGTACCGGTCTTTGCCGTTCGGACGCACCGAGGCGACGCCGGGGACGCAGCGCGCGGCGGCTGGGATGTCCATGAGCCGCGCCCAGACCTTGTCCTTCGGCGC
>VBIZ01000164.1 GCA_005880575.1 Chloroflexota bacterium
CGCCTCACCAATCTCGCTTTGCTCGCTGCGATCGCGACACTTCTGGTGTCGGGGATCGTGGCCTGGCTCCTCCCGGACACCGCGGCGGGAGCGCTGTACGTCGCGCACCGCGTCGCCGGCGTGGCCCTGGTGCTGGCGCTCGTCTGGAAGTACGCGATCGCGCGCCGTTCGCTCCGTCGTCGCACCGTCCTTGGATCCGGCGTCTGGATCGGGATCCTGACGGCGGGTCTCACGGTCGCCGCCGCCGGACTCGGTCTCGCGTGGACGACGGGATTCGTCTCGTTCGATCGGCCGCTTCCGTACTCCGCCCTGAACCTTCACGTCATCGCCGGCCTCGCGCTCGCGGTCCTCGTCGTTGCTCATGCGCTCGTGCGCGGTGAATCGCGCCCGGGGCTCGTCACGCTCGCAAGCCGGCGCGCCGCGCTGCGGGCGCTCGGTCTGCTCGCCGCCTCCTTCGTCGTAAGCGTCTCGCTCGACAGGGTGGGCCTCCCGAAACGTCAGACCGGTTCACGCCACGCGGGCTCCTTCAGCGGCAACGCGTTCCCGGTCACGATCTGGAGCCTGGACAGCGTGCCGACGATCGACGCCGCGGTGTGGCGGCTCCGGGTCCGAAGACCGAAGGCCGCTCCGACCACTGACCTCAGTTACGCGGACCTCGCCGCGCTCCCCCGGCGCGAGGCGGCGGTCATTCTCGACTGCACCGGCGGATGGTGGAGCGAGCAAGTCTGGTCGGGGGTTTCGTTGAAGGACGTGTTGGCCCGGAGCGGGATGTCCGAAGCGGCAACACGCCTGGAGGTGATCTCCGTTACAGGCCATCGGTGGACGTTCGATCGCTCGGAGATCGAGCAGGCGATGCTCGCAACACACGTTGGTGGAGAGCCGCTCACCGCCGGCCACGGGTATCCGGCCCGTCTCGTGGTCCCGGGTCTTCGCGGATTCTTATGGATCAAGTGGGTCGGAGAGCTCGTCGCGGGCTGACAATGCGCGGGTGAGTCGTGCCCTCTCCGCGGCAGTCGCGGCCGCGCTCATCGTGACGGTCGTCCTCGCCGCGAATACGGCTCTCACGGGAATCCGACTCGGGGAATTCAAGCTCGGTCCGGTCCTCGGTACCGCCGCCGATTCGAATCTCGTGCCGGCCGGAGCGCCGCTGGGACAGATCGGCTCCGACCCCGACGATCCGAGTGATCCCTGGTCCGCTGCGGCACCTCCGGGCGGGGTGATCGTGCAAACACCGGGACCGACCGCGGGCCCAAGCGCGACCGGCACCCTGCGGATCCCGATTCCAAAGAATGTTCCGACGGGACCGCGGCGCGTCGCGATCCAGGCCGGTCATTGGAAAAGCGACGAGGCCCCGGACGAGCTGCGTCGCCTCATCCCGCAGACCGGCGCGGCATGGGAAGGCGTCACCGAAGTCGAGATCAACCTCGACATCGCGGAGCGCGTCGGCGTGATCCTCAACTCGAAGGGGATCGCGGTCGACATCCTCCCGACGACCATCCCCGTCGGCTACGTCGCGGACGCGTTCGTCGCGCTCCACGCGGACAGCGACGGGGTCGGCGAGAACAGCGGATTCAAGATGGCGCACGCCGCGCGGCGCGGACCGTACGAGGACGCGCTCCTCAACGACATCAAGGATGCGTACGGCGCGGCGACGGGACTCGACTACGACGCGAGGCATATCACTTCGTCGATGCGGGGCTACTACGCTCTGACGTGGAGCCGCTTCCAGCATGCGGTGGCTCCGCACACGCCGGCCGTAATTCTCGAGATGGGGTACGTTTCGAACGACGACGACCGGGCGCTCATGCTTGACCGAGCCGATCTCGTCGCGAAATCAATATCCGACGGCATCATGAAGTTCCTGAACGACACCCCGCGATCAAAGATCTTCGGTCAGGACCTCGCCGTACCGGCGTTCCCATCAAGGCCGTCGAGGCCGAGTCCGACACCCTGAGTGCTACTCTTTGTGGCGCGACCACGGGTCGACAATTTCAAGGAGGCCGTTAGATGAGCGTTCGAATCGTGCGCGACGCCGCCGGCCTCCACTTCGCGGGAGTGCCGGGCACCCTCTAGCGCCGCGCGCGCGACGGTCGCACCCATCGACGTTTCTCCAACACGGAGGACGCGTGTCCGCATTGTTCCCGAGCGACTGGCTTGCCGACGCACCGTATGAAGATCGTGATCTCGGCGTGCTGAAGGCCGGCAAGGAGAGCGAGGTCTATCTCGTCTCCCGAACCGGTCCTACGCGCTCGTGTCTCATGGCCGAGAAACGCTTCAAGCCACGGCTGCAGCGCGCCTTCCGGAACGACTATCTGTACATCGGCGTTGCCGGAGAAGGGGCTCGTCGCGAGAACCGTGCGATACGGAAGCGCACTCGATTCGGCCAGCAGGCGATCGAGGCGCGCTGGGTCGCCCACGAGTGGGACACGTTGGTGCGGCTGCACGATGTCGGAGTCGCCGTTCCTCCTCCGGTTGAGAAACTCGACCACGGGTACCGGATGGCCTTTGTCGGGGACGGCCAGCAGGCCGCGCCTCGCCTTTCGGACGTCGATCTCGACCTGGAGACGGCCCGACACGCGTGGCGCGAGCTCCAGGGCGAGGTCCGCCGGATGCTCGACGTGGACGTCGTTCACGGGGACCTCTCGGCCTTCAACGTCCTGTGGTGGCACGAGCGCCCGGTGATCATCGACTTCTCCCAGGCGGTCGACGCGGTCGTGCATCCGGCGGCTCGCGATCTCCTGAGACGAGACGTCGAGCGCACGGCCGGCTATTTCCGCCGCCAGGGCGTTGCAATCGACCTCGACGCGGCTTTGGCACTCGTGGGGGACTCCCCGGCGCGCTTTGCGCACCAAGTTTTGTCATCCTGAGCATGTGTTCGGTCTAACGACGCCCTGGTGGGAGATCATCCTTCGCACCGCCGTCGTTTACGTGGTGGTGCTTGTGCTCCTCCGGGCCGCGGGGAAGCGCGAGCTCGGGCAGATGAGTCCGGTCGATCTGGTCGTGATCCTCGTGATCTCGAACGCGGTCCAAAACGCGATGACCGGCGGCGACAATTCTCTGATCGGCGGCGTCATCGCGGCCACGACCCTCGTCGCGGTGAATACGGGGTTCTCAAGGGTCGGCCACCGGGTGCCTTACCTGAAGCACCTCTTCGAGAGCGAACCCACCGTTCTCGTAGAGGGTGGCAAGCTGATCAAACGCAACCTGGAGCGAGAGAACGTCGAGGAGGACGAGCTCTTGATGGCGGCTCGCGAACACGGGATCGAAGAACTGTCCGGGGTGGACGCCGCGTATCTCGAGCGAGACGGCTCGATAAGCATCATCCCGAAGGACGCGCCGGGGAAGGGAATCAGTCGCCGCCACATTCGCCAATTCCGCCAGCGATGATCGCTTGAGCCGTTTCCCGCCACCGGGCCTCGCGCCGCTCGGTCACCGCAACTACGCGCTCTACTGGGTCGGTCAGCTCGTCTCGATGTCGGGAACGTGGATCGAGCTGACGGCGACCTCGTGGCTGCTCTATCAACTCACGGACTCGCCACTCCTGCTCGGTCTCAACGGAGTGTTCCGTGCCGCGCCGATCTTCGCGTTCGCGCTCATCGGCGGGACGGTCGCGGACCGGGTCGAGCGGCGGCGGCTTCTGCTCATCACGCAGAGCTCCTCGGTCGTGACGTCCCTCCTCCTCGGCACCCTCGTCGTCACGGGCCATGTCGCCTTCTGGCACGTCTATCTGATCAGTCTCGTGAACGCGACGATCGCCGCATTCGACGCCCCCGGTCGACAGTCGCTCTTCCCGATGCTCGTGCCACGCGGGCAGCTGCAGAACGCGATCACGCTCAACGCGATGCTGTTTCAGACCGGCCAGCTCGTCGGTCCGGCGATCGCCGGGGTGCTGATCGCGCGCGTCAACGTCGCGGCGCCGTTCTTCGTCAATGCTGTGAGCTATTTCGCGATCATCGCCGCTCTCCTCGCGATGCGCATCCCACCGGTCGCGGTGCGCCTCTCGCGTGGATCCATTCGTAGCGAGCTCATCGGAGGGCTCCGGTACGTCCGGGCGAGCACGGTGCTGCCGCTGGTCCTTGTCATGGAGGCGACGTTCTCCATCTTCGGGCATAACCAGGCGCTGATGACGATCTTCGCTCGCGACGTTCTCGGCGCCGGACCCGAGGGGCTCGGCGTGCTTCTCTCGAGCATCGGCGCCGGTGCGATCGCCGGGATGGTCGTGCTGTTGCTCGTTGGCGACATCCGCCGGAAAGGTGCGTTCATGCTCGCATCGGGAGCGCTCTACGCATCCGTGCTCCTCGTCTTCGCGTGGTCGCGGTCGTTTCCCCTCTCGGTCGCGCTACTGGCGGTGCTCGGCTTCGCGGATGCGACCTGGGGTGCACTTCGGAACGCCATCGCGCAGCTCGTCGCCGAGGACGCGTACCGCGGACGCGTTATGTCGCTCATCCTCATTGCAGCGCGGGGGCTCACGAGTGCCTCGCAGGTCGAAACCGGCGTTGCGACTGCGCTCTTCGGCGCTCCGGGCGCAGCCACGATCGGAGCCCTCGCCATTGGCGGGGCGCTGACGGCCGCGATCACGCGAGGCAAACCCCTGCGAGACTTCACAGCGGCGAGCCCGCGACCACCGGCCGCGCAGGCGGCCATGGCGGCAGGAGGGGAGTCATGAGCCCGGCGAAAAAGACGGCAACGAAGAAGACGACGACGCGCAAGACGACGCGCAAGACGACGCGGCGGAAGCGCGGACCTGCCGAGCCGCGCGGGCCGGAAGCGCGCGAGTCCGCGCTCGATCGCAGCGACGAGCACGTCAGCGCGCTCACGGAGCGGGTCGAGAAAGCGAAAGGCTCGGTCCTCGCGTCCTATCGCGATCCATACGCTGGACTACCGCTCGTCCTCGCGTCGCTGCCGATTGGGAGCGTCGAGCCCACCCCATTCCAGCGGGATCTCTCGCGGACCCACTCCGATCGCCTTGCGGTGGCGATCGGCGCATCTGGCCTCTTCCTCGACCCGGTGATCGCGATCCCGAGCGATGACGGCTTTTGGTCCCCGAACGGGCGGCACCGCCTAGCCGCCGCGAAGCAGCTTGGCCTCCGCTCGATCACGGCGCTCCTGACCGACGACCCGGCACTCGCCTACCGGATCCTCGCCCTCAACACCGAGAAGGCGCACAACCTGCGCGACCGCGCGCTCGAGGTGATTCGCATGGCGCGCGCGCTCGCGAAAGAATCGCCGCGCTCGAAAGAGGCGACGAGCACGTCAGCGCGCTCACGGAGCGGGTCGAGAAAGCGAAAGGCTCGGTCCTCGCGTCCTATCGCGATCCATACGCTGGACTACCGCTCGTCCTCGCGTCGCTGCCGATTGGGAGCGTCGAGCCCACCCCATTCCAGCGGGATCTCTCGCGGACCCACTCCGATCGCCTTGCGGTGGCGATCGGCGCATCTGGCCTCTTCCTCGACCCGGTGATCGCGATCCCGAGCGATGACGGCTTTTGGTCCCCGAACGGGCGGCACCGCCTAGCCGCCGCGAAGCAGCTTGGCCTCCGCTCGATCACGGCGCTCCTGACCGACGACCCGGCACTCGCCTACCGGATCCTCGCCCTCAACACCGAGAAGGCGCACAACCTGCGCGACCGCGCGCTCGAGGTGATCCGCATGGCGCGCGCGCTCGCGAAAGAATCGCCGCGCTCGAAAGAGTCGGACCACGCGACGAGCTTCGAGTCCCCCGCGTTCCTCACCCTCGGCGCCGCGTACGAGAAGCGCGATCGCTTCGCGGGGTCCTCCTACAACTCAATGCTGCGTCGCGTCGATCGATTCCTCGAGACTTCGCTCCCTGCCGCTCTGCGGCAGCGCGAGCAATGGGCCGTTCGGCTCCTGGACATCGATGACCGCGTCGCCGCACACGTGAAGACCCTTCAGGAGCGCGGAATGAAGAGCCCATACCTTCGGCAAGTCGTGGTGGCGCGCTGCAATCCAGTGCGCTGGA
>VBIZ01000182.1 GCA_005880575.1 Chloroflexota bacterium
TCCCCCTTCTTCTCGAGCTCGCGAACGAGCCGCAGCACCGCCGTCTTGAGGCCACTGAACGAGAAATCGAACCGATCGGCGGGGAGCGCCCGCGGGAGAGGGAACGCGTTCGGATTTCCCTCCTTCGCCACGCGCTCGATGACCGGTCCGCCGGGAAACCCGAGATGCAGGAGCCGCGCGACCTTGTCGAACGCCTCGCCGGCGGCGTCGTCGATGGTGCGGCCGAGCGGGCGAAAACGGCGATGCGCCTCCATCAACACGAGGTCGCTGTGCGCGCCGCTCACGACGAGGACTATCGCGGGGATCTCCGGCTCGGGCGGAGTGTCCTCGGTTTCGTACAGCCAGTTCGCGTACACGTGCCCCTCGAGATGGTTCACCCCGACGAACGGAAGACCGGCCGCGAGCGCGAGCCCGCGCGCGTAGTTCGCGCCGACGAGCAGGCACCCGATGAGCCCGGGCCCGATAGTTGCGGCGACGGCGTCGATCTCGGAGAGCTGCCGCCCCGCGTCGCGGAGCGCCTTCTCGGTGAGGACATCGAGCGAGCGCAGGTGCTCGCGCGCCGCGACCTCGGGGACGATGCCGCCGGTGTCTTGATGGACCAGCTGCGATGCGACGATGTTCGAACGGATCCGCCGCCCGTCCTCGACGATCGCGACGCCGGTCTCATCGCACGACGTCTCGATCGCGAGGATCCTCATCCCGTCTCCTGCAGCTCTGCCTTGAGCTTCGCGAGGCGCTCGCGCACGGGGCGCTCGCGCAGCCGTTCCGTCCACATGATGAGGGCGTCCTCGTTGTTGTCCGAGTAGTAGCGGCGGCGGACACCCGCGCGACGGAAGCCGTACTTCTCGTAGAGCTTCTGCGCCCCGAGGTTCGACGCGCGCACCTCGAGCGTCAGCCACTCGGCATTGAGCGCCGCGGCCAACTCGAACACCCGGACGAGCAGCCGCTCCCCGATCCGCTGACGGCGGTGGTCGGGGTGCACCGCGAACGTGGTGATGTGGGCCTCGTCGACCATCAGCCAGAGTCCGGCATATCCCACGATGTGGTCGCCCTCGCGCGCGACGAGGTACCGCGCGTTTTTGTTCTGCGTGAGCTCGTGGCGGAAAGCGTTCGCCGGCCAGGGGACCGGGAACGACGCGCGCTCGACCTCCTGCACGCCGTCGATGTCATCGAGGGTCATGTCCTCGATGACGATCGGAAATGTGGCGACCATCCCTCTGAAACTAACTCAGGACCGCTTGGGAAGGCCAAGCGCGCGCTCGTCTGACGGCGGCGAGGCGAATGGCTGCTCGAACGACCCGCGTATCGACGGCTGTCGCACGTACAGGGGCTCGATCTCGCTGATCTTCACCTGGGTACGGGTTTCGAGCTCGCGCCACCCAAGCTCGGCGAGGTAGCCGGCGCGGCGTACGCGAGAGGCGGGCGAGGCGAAGAGCGCCTTCGGGCCGAGTAGGTCGCGGAGCGTCGCCTCCGTTTCGGCGTCGATCTCGCCGACGAACAGCGTGTGCGTTCCGATCTGCCGGCAGATCTCGTCGAGGCTCGCAACGAGGAACGGCGAGCGACGCATCCACTTACGGTTCCGCTCCTGATAGAACGCCGCGTAGAACAGATCGCGTCCGGCGCGAAGCAATGGGCACGTCCGCTGCTTCGACGGCGCGTGCGGATACGCGAGCACGTCGAGCGTCGAGATCCCGACCAGTGCGGCACCGTTTCCGCGGGCGATCCCCTGCCCGGCGGCGATCGCGACGCGAAGACCGGTGAACGATCCGGGGCCCACCGCGACCGCGACGCGGTCGACCGACGACAGCGCCGTGCGCGTCATGAGCAGCGCGCGCTCGATCGCGGGGAAGAGCTCGTCGCCCTGGCGCCGCTGCGCGTGCCAGGTCTCTTCCGCGATGACGTCGCGACCATCGAAGAGTGCGACCGACGCCCAGTCGGTCGACGTATCAAGCGCCAATAACACTTGAGCGCAGCTCCTCCACGTGTTGGGCCGATCGCGGTCCTGTGGCCGAGACGACGATGCGCCGTTTCGTGTCCGCGATGTGCTCGAGCCTGATGTCCACGCGATCGTCGGGCAGCAATGGACCCGCGCGATCGGGCCACTCGATCACGGTGACTCCACCCGCTTCAAGGACCTCTTCCCATCCGGTGTTGGCGAGGTCGACGCCCTCAAGGCGATACAGGTCGATGTGAAAGAACGGGAGCCGTCCGGCACCGTGCTCGCGAAGGATGATGAACGTGGGGCTCGAGATGTCGGACGCGTCTATGCCGAGCCCGATCGCGATGCCGCGCGCGAGGACCGTCTTCCCGGTCCCGAGCTCGCCCGAGAGAGCGAAGACGTCGTTCGGTCGCGCGGCGCGGCCGAGCCGTTCGCCGAGCCGCTCGGTGTGTAGGGACGAATGGCTGACGAGGTCGATCGTCACCACGTCACGACGACCGGCCGGTAGCGGACTCCCGCGCGAAGCGTCGACGGTCGAGGAAGAGCCGGAGCGTGATGCCGAGGTACGAGCCGAAGAGCGCGGCGAAGATCGCGAGCCACCACTCCGTCGGCACGGCGCAGGCCGGCGTAATGCCGATGGCGCAGCCGAGATTGCCGATGAGCGGGAGGAACGCCAGCGCGCCGATGAACCTCCGTCGCTTCACCAGAGAGACGCGCTCGGCCTCGAATGCCTCGCGCCTCTTGGCCTCTTCACGCGTCTCGCGCTTTTCGGCGCGTTGACCGCGCTGCTCGGGATGGTCGCGCCGCTCCCGGCGCCGGCGATGTCGTGCCACCAGCGGAGGCTACCGCCCCGACGCGGGCTCCTCTTCTTCGACGTCGCCCTCCTCGGCCTCGGCCTCAGGGCGCTCCGCGGGTGCGGTCGCGACCGGAGCGTCGTCCTTTCGGACACGATCGGGTGGCGGCACCTCGGGCCGATCGAGGGAAGCGGCGCTGAAGACGAAGAGCCGGGCCGACGCGGTGTGGATCGTGGCGCGCGCGCCGGCTAGAGCGGCGAACGGCTCGTACACCGCCTGCGGGAGGGCACCCGAACCGAACCCCATGAGGCAGAGGACCGTCGGGCGATCGTCGCGGCCGGGTGACCCCGACGCGGTCACCGCGTCGCCGTAGACGACACGCAGGCCGGCCGGTGGGACCGCGCCCGCGACGAGTCCGGCGACCCCGCAGGCGTGCGCGCGGGTGATGACCTCAGCCGACACCCGCGCGCCGCCGACGATGATCCGGCCGGACAGACGTACGTCGATCCGCGCCGGCGCCAAATCCGCGTCCGGCCCGTCGACCCCGAGCGTGAGCTCGCCGACCGCGTCGGGCCCGTACGCGGCGGCAGCCCGCAGGCACCACGCCTCGCCTTCGATCTCCACGACCGCGTCGTCGGAGCGCGAGACCACGCCATCCAGGGTCGCCCGCACGGTCCAGCGATCGACGATCGGGGCGATGTACAGGTCCCCATCGACCGTGACGTGCAGAAGGCGTCCATCGATGGGCGCCGTGACGCTGCGCGGGAAGCGGCGCCCGACACGCGCGAGCACCGTTCCGGCAACGACGTCGCTGCCGACCCGTACCCGGAGCTCGCGTTCGAGGTCGGTAGGCGAAAGGCCAAGGCGTCGCGCGCCGGAGACACGCAGCGCGCCGGCGAGGGTGGCGCCCGCCGCGATGATGTCGCCGGCGCGCACGAGCTCGCCGACCTGCGCGCGCTTGGTCACCCCGATGGGCAGCGAGTGATCCGCGCTCCACCGCTCGCGACGCCAGCTCACCCCGACCTTCCATCCGCGCCGGTCGCATGCAGCGCGGTGTGCCAGCGAGCGACGGCGGGGACGCGCTCGCCGTCGCGTTCGGGCAGCGAGAGCGGCCGCCCACGCGCGTCGATGAGCAGCCCGAGCTCCCCCGACCGTCCGTGACCTCGTACGCCTGCGCCGCTGACGGCGACCTCGACGTCGGCGCCGATCTCGACGAGGCCGAACGACCCGGGAGCCACGCGCGCGACGCTCCGGCCTGACGCGCGGACGATCCGGATCTTCGCCGGCCGGCGCCCCGGCACCGAGACCACCATCCCAATACGCTCCGCGCGTCCCTCGTCGGGCTCGCGGAAGACCGTCGTGACCGCGTTCGGCTCGAGGCCATCGACCAGAACGAGAAGGCTCTGGCCGGAACGGGGAAACGACGCCACGCGGCCGGTGACGAGAATGGACGGCGCGGCGCGCATCGCCGCGACGTCGAGTGCGGCGTCGGCCGCGTCGCGAAGCGCGTGCGCGATCGCCTCGCGGGCGAGGGCCATCTCGAGCAGGACGGCAGGCTCGCTCGTTGGCGGACCTTCGACCAGCCGACGCGGACGATTGAAGACGCGCTCCAGGAGCGCGGGGGCGTCGATCGGCGACGGCAGCCAACGACGGACGTTATCGAGGCTTGCGCGCACGACGACGTGATCGGCACCCATGCCCAGTCCGAGGGGGACGCGATGTGCGGCTTCGATCCGACCGTCGGGGTGCGCGAGAACGAGTGATGTCGAACGCTCCGTCACGTCGACGGCGAGCGCTGCCGTCCCGTTCGTCGTCGCGAGAGCGCGTGCGGCATCCTCGATGAGGACATCACGCAACACGACGTCCTCGTTCGCGGCGCGGCGCAGATCGCGGAGCGCCTCGACCATCTCGGGGGCGGCCGCGAAGCGCTCGAACGCGAACGGGTCGGCGCGCGGGCGGAGCGCGTGTGCGACCCCGGTGTCGACCAGCGCGAAGACTCGTGGCATCGGTCGCTGCGCGCCGCACCCGAGACGAAGCGCCTCCAGAAGCTCGGCGAGGGTGCCCTGGTCCTTGGTCCCACCCTGTATCACGACGACATCGGGCTTCGCGTCGCGCAGAGCCTGCGCGGCCTCGACGAAAGATCGCGGCTCGGTCGCGCGAACACGCGCCACGATCTCCGCGCCCGACGCGAGCGCGACACGAAGGACCGCGAGGCGCGAGGCCTCTTCGCGACCGTGGAGAAGGGCGACGCGAAGCGATCGACCGAGCGCGACGCTGGTTCGCTCGACGGGGACCTCGGTCCCGATCGAGACCGTCATCGCGGCGCCGTCGTGGTGCGCGCCGCCTCCTGAACGAAGGCTTCGAAGATGCGGCGCGCCTCGGGCGAGACCTCGCCCGTCCGCTCGGGATGCCACTGCACTCCCACCACCCACCGCCGGTCGTCGAGCTCGAAGGCCTCGACGAGATCGTCCACAACCACCGTGGCCACAAGGCCACGGCCAAGTGTGGCTTTCGTCACGGCCTGGTGATGCCGCGAGTTGACGGTGAGCGGCGCTCCGCCGGTCGCCTTCGCGAGGCGGGACCCGGGCCGCACCCCTACGTTGCGATGCTCGACCAGGCCCTCGCGCTCTTCAGGCCTGTGCCCGGGCACGTCCTGCACGAGGCTCCCCTCGCGCACGACATTCAGGATCTGGAACCCGCGGCAGATGCCGAGGACCGGAACGTCCCGTTCGATGGCCGCCTTGGCTAGAGCGATCTCGAGCGCGTCGCGATCCGTGTCGACGTCCGCGCAGGCCACGTCCGCCTCGCCGTATCGCGCGGACTCGATGTCACCACCACCGGATAGGCAGAGCCCGTCGATGTCCGTCGGCATGGGGTCGCCCGGGTGCAACGCGACGAGGTCGGCGCCGGCGCTTTCGAGCGCGTCGCGGTACCGCTGATGCGACGCGCCGTGGAACGCGGAGGGTCGTGCCAGCGTAAGCGCGATCCGGGGACGCACGTTCGTCATGGTATGGAACCGCGCAGGCTCGCGCGGTCGATCAGCTCGATGAGGACCCCGCCGGATGCCCGCGGATGGATGAACGCGACCATGCCCTCCGCGCCCCTCCGTGGAGCCTGGTCGACGAGCTCCACACCGTCACGCTGCAAACGCGCGAGAGTACCGGCCAAGTCGTCGACGACGTAACAGATGTGGTGCAGCGTCGGTTTCGGGTGCTCGGCGACGAATTTCGCGACGCCCGACTCGGCGTCGGTCGGCTGGACGAGCTCGATCCGCTGCTTCCTGTCGCCGAGGAAGACGACGCGCACGTGCTGATCCGGGAGGTCGAGGACCCCTTCGGCGCTCAAGCCGAGGGTGTCGCGGAAGAAGGGAAGCGCCGCTTCGATACGGTGAACCGCGATCGCCACGTGGTGCAGCGGGCCGAGCTTCACCGGCGTGGCGGAACGTAGGTGCCAAAGACGGTGCGCAGGTCGGCGCAGATCTCGCCGAGCGTGACATCGGCTTCCACCGCCGCGAGGATCAGCGGCACCAGGTTCGCCGTCCCACGTGCGCCGGACACGAGGTCCTCGCGCGCCTTGCTCGCGTGGCCGGCATCGCGGCGTCTCCGCAATTCGGCAAGCCGCTCGCGCTGGCGCTCGACCACGGTCTGGTCGACGCGCGTGATCGGGACTTGCGGTTCGTCGCCCTCCGCACGGTACGCGTTGACTCCGACGATGACCTTCTCCTTGCTCTCGATCGAACGCTGCTGCTTGTAGGCGGAGTCCTCGATGGCACGCTGCTGGTAGCCCCGCTCGATGCCGGCGAGCGCGCCTCCCTCACGATCGATCGTCGCGATCTCGGCGAGAGTGCGGCGTTCGATGTCGGCGGTGAGCGCCTCGATCGCGTGAGCGCCGCCGAGCGGGTCGATCGTCTCGGCGACCCCGGACTCCTCCGCGATGATCTGCTGCGTCCGGAGCGCGATCCGCACGGACTCCTCGGTCGGGAGGCCGAGCGCTTCGTCGTATGCGTTGGTGTGCAGCGACTGGGTGCCGCCGAGTACCGCCGCGAGCGCCTCGATCGCTGTCCGGACGATGTTGTTCTGCGGCTGTTGCGCGGTGAGCGTCGAGCCCATCGTCTGGGTGTGGAAGCGCAAGGCGAGCGACGCCGGGGCCTTGGCGTGGTAGCGCTCGCGCATGATGTGCGCCCACACGCGTCGCGCCGCACGGAACTTCGCGACCTCCTCGAGGAGCGTCGAGTGCGCGGCGAAGAAGAAGGACAGCTGCGGCGCGAAGCGATCGACAGCCAAGCCGTGCTCGACCGCCGCATCGACGTACGCGATGGCGTCAGCGAACGTGAACGCGAGCTCCTGCACCGCGTCCGCCCCGGCCTCCCGGATGTGGTAGCCGCTAATCGAGATCGGATTCCACCGGGCGTGTCGCTCGGCGCAGTACGCGATGAGGTCGGTCGCGAGCCGCATGGATGGGCGCGGCGGGAAGATGTACGTCCCGCGCGCGATGTACTCCTTCAGGATGTCGTTCTGCGTTGTGCCGCCTACACGATCCGCGCCCACGCCCTGCCGCTTCGCGATCGCGACGTACATCGCGAGGAGGATCGCCGCGGTCGCGTTGATGGTCATCGAGGTCGTCACCTCGCCGATCGGGATGCCCTCGAAGAGTCGGGCGAAGTCGTCGAGCGAGCTGATCGAGACGCCGACCTTGCCGACCTCGCCGGCTACACGCGGATCGTCCGCGTCGTAGCCCATCTGAGTCGGAAGATCGAACGCGACCGACAGTCCGGTCTGCCCATGCTCGAGGAGGTAGCGGTACCGGGCGTTCGACTCTTCGGCCGTGCCGAACCCGGCGTACTGCCGCATCGTCCACAGCCGACCGCGGTACATCGTCGGCTGCACGCCTCGCGTGTAGGGCGGCCCGCCGGGAAGTCCGGGGTCCGCTCCGTCGGCGTCGAAGATCGGCGGAAGCGGCACGCCATACGTCGTCTCGAACTTCCCGCGCTCAGGAATGCGCTCCGTCGCCTCCGCGTACTTCGTTCGTTCCCATTCGGCGCGACCCTTGCTCTTCTTGGGCACGCGCCGATGGTACCCGCGGGTCCGCGCGGGTCGTCGCTAGCGGAGCGGCTTCAGCAGCCCGAGATCGGCGAGCTGATAGCTGGCCTGCGCCTTGGCGAGGTCGGCGGTCAGTGATTCATTGGCGAGGCGGACGGGGAACCGGACCTCGACCAGACTGACCGCGTTCCGGTGCAGGAAGAGAACCTCGACGTAGCTCGTATCCGCCTCGTAGTCGTCGAGACGGAAGACCAGAGATTCGTCGCCCGCGTCGGCGGCGCCGAGCTTGCGTGCGCCGACACGCTTCGCGAAGTCGCGGTAGTCGAGATACGCCTCGTGCGCGCCCGCGCTGTCCTTGAAGATCGCGGTCTGGCTCCTGACGAGGGTCGCCTCCTTGCCGAAGGCGCTCTGATGGGTGAACACCCTGCTGTACGCGGAGACGAAACCGTGCTGGTCGAAGAGCTCGGCGGTCTGGGTACTTCCCGCCGCGAATTCGAGGGCGGTCAGGGCCGCTTCGTTCCGCACACGCATCCCCGCCGGCACGTCCTTGATCGTCAGCAGGAGCGGGCTCGCGAGCGAATGCGTGGTGCCGTACTGCTCGACTCGCGGCGCCGCGACGAGCGCGGGTACGGGCACGCCGGCTTGGGCCACAGCCCTCTGCCGGCCCAGCTGCCTCCGGGCGAGCGCGATCACATAGCCGGGGTCATCGGCATCCGATGTCGCCAGAGACGAGACCAGGCTCAGCGCGTTCGCGTGCCGAAACAGCACAGCCGTCGTCGTCACCGAGATCGCCGTACCGAGCGGGTTCGTGAAGGTGCCGTCCAGCTGCAATCCGGCGGACTCGTCGCCGAGCGACACGCCGACCGACATGCGGTCCATTCCAATCTCGTCGGCCGCTCGAGCGACATGCGAGAGCATGTCATGCGCACCGACCGGATCGGCGAACAGGTATGTGGTGCTTGCCATCAGTCTCGGGATGGCCAGGGACGCGTCCCGCCAGACGAAGGCGCGGCCGTACCCGCCCACAAATCCGTTTTGCGTGAAGGCATCGCCGGTCAGTCCAGTGATGCCGAGACTCGCCGCCGCATCATCCGCGGTGAGCGCGGTATCGACCGACATCGTGGCGCCACTCATGACGTCGTCGAGACGAAGCACGAGCGCGTTCGCGATAGTCAGGTGCGACGGCAGCGCCGCCGGGCTCGCGGCCGCCGGAACGCAGGCCGCGGCCAGGACGACCAGACCGACATTGGCGACGCGGAGCAAGCGCGGAGTGCCCACCGGGTGCCGATAGTCGAGGCAGGGAAAGCGGCCGTGAACCACCTGAACGGACTACGCCGCGAGTACTACCTCTAGCGGGGCCTGAATACGAGCATTCCGTCGACGCGTCCGAGGCGATCTCGAGAAAAACGCATCGGCTTGTAGTCGCCGGCGTTCCAGAGCGCCGCCTGATCGCCCCAGTACTTCGATCCGGGCTGACCTGACTCGCCCTCGGGTGTGATCGAGAGCGAGTTATCGAGGTCCGACAGGTCCGCGATCATCCGTTCGGACGCGTTCGTCGTCTGCCGGTACGGGTCCGCGGGGTCATACCCGCCGTTGTTGACCGAGTAGCCGTCGCCGGCACGAGGGAAGGGGCCGATGTTCAGGAGCAACGCGAGCGGAGCGATCGCGAGCGGGTGCTCGAAGGTGATCGTGTGCATGTCGCCCCATCGCCACCTCGCGACGTCGCTCCCGAACCGGTTGACCAGCTCGCGGACCGCGTCCTCGAGCGCCGCCGTCGAGACCGCAGCGCGCCCGCCCACGGACGGGTCGATGGTGCTGAACCACGGATCGTTTGGCCGTGCGAGAAGCTGGTAGAGCGCGAATACCGCGCGGCCGTGAGCGATGTAGTCCGCGTACAGCTTGTCGCCGAGCGCCCCCTGGAAGGTGCGCGACAGCATGCGCATGAGCCACGTCTCGGTGATCGCGGCGGCGGTCGACTGCGGGGAGAGCGCCCCGTCCCACTCGCGCACGAGCGCCTGGGCGCGTCGCTGCAGATCGGTCTGCGGCGTCGCCGATAGGATCGCCTCGCGCCAGCGCGTGACCGGCGTCGACGCGTAGTCGGTCTGGATCGCGCGCATCCCCGCCAGGTCGGCCTTCGCGATGTCTCCGAGACGCTGCGCGATGTACGTCGCGCGAAAGCCGGGATCCCACTCGCCGACGTAGGCGGCACTGCGCGGATCCTGCGTGGGGCGGTCGTTCGCGTTGACGATCGCTCCGGCCGGCGGATCGAGGAGCGACGGATTCGCGTCGAGCGGTAGCACGCCGGTCCAGTCGTACTCGCCGGTCCATCCCGGCACCGGCATCTGCCCATCGCCCTTGCGCGCGGGCAGCTGGCCGATGAGCTGATAGCCGATGTGCCCATCGACATCCGCGTAGCACGCCGACACCGCCGCGCCGCTGAAGTCGGCGGCGGCCGCGCGGAACTCCTGCCAGCTCCCGGCGCGCGCGAGCTCGAACACGAAATCGACGAGCCGTCCGGGGTCGAGCGCGGTCCAGCGGAGCGCCAGCGGCGCGGTCTGGCCCTGCAGGACCGGCGTGATGATCGGCCCGTGGCGTGTGATCGCGACATCAAGGGTCACCGGATCGGCACGGCCCTTCACGTCGATCGACTCGCGGACGAATGTGGCCGCTTCGAACTGGCCCCTGTATTCGTAGCGCCGCGGATCGGTGGGATCCTGGCGCTCGACGAAGAGATCCTGGGTGTCGGTGTAGGCGTACGTGAAGCTCCACGCGATGCGGTCGTTGTGCCCGATCACGATCCCGGGGATGCCCGCGAACGAAAATCCAACGAGCTTGTAGCCCGCGCCCTCGAGGCCGATCTCGTACCAGATCGACGGGTTGCGCACGGCGAGGTGTGGATCCCCGACGAGGAGCGGCTTGCCCGTGGCCGACCGCGATCCCGCCAGGGCCCAGCAGTTCGACCCGGTTCCCCCACCCGCGCCGGGGAGGACCGCGGAGAGCGCGACCGCGCCCGGGAACGTCGACGGGCTCGCGGCAAGGAATGGAGCGACCATCGCCCACGCACGCTCGTCGACCGATGCCGATCGGCCGGACGGGTCGGGCATCAGCGTCGCGAGAACGGCGGGGCCGAAGCGCGACGCGAGCCCCGCGCGCAGGAGCTCCTGGTCGAGGTTGTTCGCGGCGTCGTACGCCTGGAGCTTCGCGACGACCAGCGAGTCGAGCGCCGACCACCGCTCCGGGCGGTAGCCGAGGATGACGAACTCGAGCGGAAGCGAGTCGCCATGCTGCTCGAGAAACTTGTTCACGCCGTCGGCGTACGCCGTGAGATTCGTGCGCGTGTCCTCGCGGAGGAGCGTCAGCTCGCGAGCCGCGATGCGCGCGAGACCGAACGTGCGGAACTGCTTGTCTGAATCGAGCGCCGGCTCTCCGAGCACCTGCGCGAGTCGACCGGCGCCCGCCCGTCGATACAGGTCCATCTGGAAGAGACGGTCCTGCGCGGTCGCGTAGCCCTGCAGATAGAAGAGGTCGTGTGCGGTCTGCGCGTACACGTGGGGCACGCCGTAGCTGTCCCGAAGGATCTCGGCGCGCTGATCGAGTCCGAGAAGGCGCGACTCGCCGTCGATCGTCGGAAGAGGCCGGTACACGAGGATGAGTCCGGTGAGGACGAGACTCGCGACGAGGAGCAGCGCGAGCGCCGCCGCGATCGTCCCGGCGTGTCGCCGCGCTCTAGTCATCGGCGATCACGATCAGGACGGCGCCGGCCTCCACCTTCGCGCCCGGCGACGCACTGACCCTGGCGATGCGGCCGGCCGACGGCGCGAGCAGCTCGTTCTCCATCTTCATCGCTTCGAGCGTCGCAAGCGGCGCCTCCGCCGCGACGCGATCGCCCTCCTTGACATGCACGGCCTTCAAGAGTCCGGGCATCGGCGCCCGCAGCTCGATCCGGCCCGTCCGCGTTCTCGCCGCACCGCGATTCGCGCGGAGCGCACGCTCGTCGATGACCGTCGCGCGGACATCGCGTCCGTCGATGTCCAGACGAAGCGGCTCGTGCGTGACGACGGTGATCTCGTGGCTCTCGCCGTCGAGCGTGATCGACCACTGGCGCGCGCGCACGATCTCACGGACGTCGGCGGCGACGGCGCGATCGTCGACCGTGAACCGGCCGTGCTCGCCGAGATCCACGCGCACGAGACGGTCGTCGAGCGTCACCTCGTAGCGCATCAGCGAAGCGCGTCCTCGCGTCCGGCCCGTGCCCAGGCGGGATCGGCGACCGGCACCGTCCGCCGCTCGCCGCGCGATCGCATCGCGAGGACGGCGGCGAGCGCAGCCGCCGTGATGGCGCCGTCGGGGAGATCCGAGACCTTCTTCGGATCCCAGCGCGTGACGAAGTCGGTGTCGTAGCGGCCGACGACGAAATCCTGCTCGAAGAGCGCGGCGCGATGAAAAGGCAGCGACGTGGGAATACCGGCGATGCGCATCTCCTCGAGCGCTCGCCGCATCCGCGCGATCGCTTCCTCGCGGTTGGCGCCGAACGCGATGACCTTCGCCAGCAGCGAGTCGTACTCGCTGGGCACCGTCATCCCGGAGAAGAGCGCCGAATCGACACGGATCCCCGGACCGGCGGGCTCGCGCACGAGCGCGATCCGCCCACTCGCGGGCACGAATCCCGCGAACGGGTCTTCGGCCGTGATGCGGCACTCGATCGCCGCGCCACGTCGCTCGATCTGCTCCTGCGTGAAGGGCAACGGCTCGCCCGCGGCGATGCGTAGCTGCAGCGCGACGAGGTCAAGACCGGTGACCATCTCGGTCACGGGGTGCTCGACCTGCAGACGCGTGTTGACCTCGAGGAAGTTGAACTGCCCGGTCGGGTCGACGAGGAACTCCACCGTGCCGGCGTTCACGTATCCCGCACGTTCGGCGATCCGGACGGCGGCCGCGCCGAGCTTCGCGCGCAGACCATCGGTGACGTTCGGCCCGGGAGACTCCTCGATCAGCTTCTGGTGGCGCCGTTGGATGGAGCAGTCGCGCTCGCCGAGCCAGACGACGTTGCCATGACCATCCGCCAGGATCTGCATCTCGACGTGGCGCGCGTTCGTGATCTGCCGCTCCAGATAAAGTGCGGGTGCGCCGAACGCGGCCGTCGCCTCGCCCGTCGCGCCTCGCCACGCCGCCTCGAAGTCCTCGTCGCGGCCGACCACGCGCATCCCCTTGCCGCCCCCGCCGCCGGCCGGCTTGAGCAGCACCGGGTAACCGATCTCGTTCGCCGCGGCGCGCGCCGCGGCGGCGTCACGCAGCGGCTCCGTTCCCTCGGCAACCGGGACGTCGGCCGCGCGCGCGAGCCGGCGTGCCGCGGTCTTCTCGCCGAGCAGACGCTGCACCTTGGCGGGCGGGCCGACGAAGACCAGGCCGGCGTCGGCGACGGCCTGCGCGAAATCCGCGTTCTCCGAGAGAAAGCCGTACCCGGGGTGGATGGCATCGCAGCCCGACCGTTTCGCGACCTCGATGATCCGTGCACTGTTGAGATAGCTCTCGCGGGGCGCCGCCGCGCCGATCGGATAGGCGGCGTCCGCGGCGCGCACGTGCAGCGCGTCTCGGTCGACATCGCTGTAGACGGCGGTCGCGCGGATGCCGAGGTCGTGGCAGGCGCGAATGATCCGAAGCGCGATCTCGCCGCGATTGGCAACGAGGACGGAGGTGAGCGCCGGTCCCCCCTCTACAGCGGGATGTTGCCGTGCTTGCGGCGTGGGTTCGTGTCCCGCTTGCTTGCGAGAGAGCGTAGCGCGGCGATCAGGCGCGGCCGCGTCTCGCGGGGCTCGATCACGTCGTCGAGGTACCCGCGGGCCGCCGCGACGTACGGGTTCGCGAAACGCTCGACGTATTCGGTGACGAGCTGCGCGCGCCGCTGGTCGGGATCCTTCGCCGTCGCGATCTCGTCGCGATAGATGACGTTCACGGCGCCCTCGGGACCCATGACCGCGATCTCGGCGCTCGGCCAGGCGACGTTGTAGTCCCCGCGGAGGTGTTTGCTCGACATGACGTCGTACGCGCCTCCGTACGCCTTCCGCGTGATGACGGTGAGCTTCGGCACCGTCGCCTCCGCGTACGCGTACAGGAGCTTCGCGCCGTTGCGGATGATCCCGGCGTGCTCCTGCGCCGTTCCCGGAAGGAATCCGGGCACATCGACGAACGTGACGAGCGGGATATTGAAGGCGTCGCAGAACCGGACGAAGCGCGCGGCTTTTACGGAAGCGTCGATGTCGAGCACGCCCGCGAGGATCATCGGCTGCTGCGCGACGACGCCGACGGAGCGGCCGCCCAGACGCGCGAAGGCGCAGATGATGTTCTGGGCCCAGCCCTCGTGCACCTCGAGCACGTCTTCGTCATCGACGACCCGGCGGATGACGTCCTTCATGTCGTACGGCTTGTTCGACGCTTCGGGAACGATGTCGTCGAGTGCGGGCTCCTCACGGTCAGGCGCGTCCTCGGTGGCGACGACGGGTGCGGGGTCAAGGTTGTTCGACGGCAGGAACCCGACGAGACGGCGAAGGAGTGCCGCGCAGCTCACCTCGTCATCCGTTTCGAAGTGCGCCACGCCCGAGCGATGCGCGTGCACGTCCGCGCCTCCAAGCTCATCCAAGGTCACGTCCTCGTGCGTCACGGTCTTCACGACGTTGGGTCCGGTGACGAACATGTAGCTCGTGTCGCGGACCATCGCGACGAAGTCGGTGATCGCCGGGGAGTAGACGGCGCCGCCGGCGCAGGGCCCCATGATCGCGGAGATCTGGGGCACGACCCCCGACGCGAGGACGTTGCGGAGAAAGATGTCGGCATAGCCCCCGAGCGAGACGACGCCCTCCTGGATCCGGGCGCCGCCGGAGTCGTTGAGACCGATGATCGGCGCGCCGGTCTTGACGGCGAGGTCCATGACCTTGCAGATCTTCTGGGCGTGCGCCTCGGCGAGCGAACCGCCGAAGACCGTGAAGTCCTGGGAGAAGATGTAGACGATCCGTTCGTCGATCCGACCGAACCCCGTTACGACGCCGTCGCCCATGACACGCTCTTCGTCCGCGATGAGCTCCGTGGGCCGCGCGAGCACGAACGCATCGAGCTCGGTGAACGACCCCTCGTCGAGCACGAGATCGATGCGCTCGCGCGCGGTCAGCTTGCCCTTCGCGTGCTGCTGCGCAATCCGGTGCTCGCCGCCGCCGAGGGCGGCTGTCGCGCGCATCTGGGAGAGTCGGTCGGTCGTCTTCATGGCGAGTGAGCATATGGGCGAAGCGCCAGCCTGCGGTCTCCGAGGTCGGCAAGGCGCGTCGTGCCGATCGCTCGACGCGCCTGAGATACTGCCGCCGTGCGGCCGGTCCTCTTCGAGGTCGGGGGTATCCAGGTCTATTCGCACAGCTTCTTCCTGGTCCTCGGTCTGCTCGTCGGATTGGCCGTTCTGTTGTGGGAAGCCCGCCGACGTCGCTGGAGCCGTAGCTACACCGCGCTCATCGCGCTCGCGGCGTTCGTTGGCGGAAGCCTCGGCGCGAGGCTCGCGATGATCCTGTTCGTGGGGCCGTCGGCGCTGCAGGCGCTCTCAGAGCTCGCGCTCTTCGACCCGCGCCTCGGCCCAGGCTCGATCCTCGGGGGCGTCGGCGGCGGTTACATCGGCGGGTACATCGCGAGCCACCTCTCGGGGAGGCAATGCACCTGCGATGCGTTCGCGCCCGCGATGGCGCTCGGCATGGCCGTCGGCCGGCTCGGCGATTACTTCTCGGGTGAGGACGGCATCGGCAAGCCGACCACGCTGCCGGTCGGTGTGCAGGCGCCAGGTGTCGACTACCTCGTGCACCCGGCGCCGCTCTACGACTCGGCGTTCAACCTTGCCTGGTTCGCGGCGCTCCTCGTCCTGCGCGACCGCCCGGCGTTCCAGAACGGCAACCTGTTGAAGCTCGGGATCGGTGGGTATGCGGTGTTCCGCTTCCTCGTCGAGTTCGTGCGGAACAACGACGTCGTCTGGCTCGGCCTGACCGCTCAGCAGATCGTGTGTCTCCTGGCGATCGGCGGACTCGTCGCGTATTTCCTCATCTCAGCTCGTCGAACGGCCTCGCCCACCGCAGCCGCGTCGTGAAGCGGAAGATATACACCTCGCGCGGGGAGAAGCAGACCGACTTCTTCATCGGCTATTTCGTCACGGCGGTCTGGGTCGTGCTGCTGCCAACGCTCGGCGGAGCGCTCACCGGCGGAGGCACCGGCGCCGCGGGGACGGTCATCCTGCTCGTCGCGGGGCTGGGCTTTCTCGTCGGCGCGGGCGTCTACCGGCCGTGGATGGCCGTCGGCGGGCTCGGTTGTCTCGGGAGTCTGATCGCCCTCGGCTTGCTCGGGGCGCTATTCATCGCCGTGACGTGCTCGTCGAGCTACCGATGACCGCCCCGACCGTCCGCAGCGAGCGCGACTCGATCCTCTGGGAGGTCACGCGCTCGCTCTGTCCCGAGTGTCGCCGCGTGATCGACGCGCAGATTCACCTGCGCGGCGGCAAGGTCGTCATGCGCAAGCGCTGCCCCGACCACGGCTCATTCGAGGCGGTCGTCTTCGGCGACGCCGAGCTCTACACGCGCATCCAGGGGCACAACAAGCCGGGGACCATGCCCCTGCGATTCCAGACCGAGGTCAAGGAAGGCTGCCCACTCGATTGCGGGCTCTGTCCCGAGCATCAGCAGCACACGTGCCTCGCGCTCATCGAGGTGAACTCAGCCTGCAACCTGGACTGCCCGCTGTGCTTCGCGAACTCGGGCACGCACCTCGGCCGGACCGGATTCCAGCTCTCCTACGAGCAGGTCGACGCCATGCTGGACACGTTCGTCGCCGCGGAGGGCGAGCCGGAGGTCGTGCAGTTCTCGGGTGGCGAGCCCACGCTGCATCCGCAGCTGCTCGATTTCATCGCACTCGCCCAGCGCAAGGGGATCTCATACGTGATGGTCAACACCAACGGGATCCGAATCGCGCGCGATGACGAATTACTGGAGGGGCTAGCGCGACTCCGACCGCACATCTATCTACAGTTCGACGGATTCGACGAACGGACCAACGCCGCTCTGCGGGGTCGCGCCGATCTCATCGAGACCAAGCTGCGTGCTCTCGACCGGCTTGCCCAGCACGACATACGCGTGGTCCTGGTCGCGGCGATCGAGCGGGACGTGAACCTTCACGAGGTCGGGCGGATCGTCGAGTTCGGTCTCTCCCATCCGGCCGTGTTCGGCGTGAACTTTCAGCCGGCCTTTCGGGCGCAGCGTCATCTCCCGGCCGATCCGCTCACCCGCATCACGATCCCCGACGTCCTCCGTGCGCTGGAGGAGCAGACCGCCGGTCGTTTCGCCCTCGACGACTTCGTGCCCGTGCCCTGCTGCATGCCTACCTGCAACTTCGTCACGTACGCGCTCGTCGACGGCGAGAGCACGATCCCGATCACTCGGATCATCGACATCGACTCGTATCTCGACTACCTCAAGAACCGTACCCTCCCGCGCGTCAGCGACGATCTGCTCGCGATCCTGGAGCGCCTCTGGAGCTCGTCTGCCCCGGTCGGCTCGGAACGCGCCGCCGCGGACGTCCATCGAGCACTGGACCTCGGCGGCGAGCGAGCGAGCGCGGCCGACCGCTGCACCGCGTGCCGCTCACAGGTCCCGCTCAGCCAGCACACGCCGCGCGATGTGGCTCGTCACGTGTTCATGATCAACACGCGCGACTTCATGGATCCGTGGACATTCAACGTGAAGAACGTGATGAAGTGCTGCGTCGAGTTCCTTGTTCCTGACGGCCGCATGATCCCGTTCTGCGCGTACAACTCCGTCGGCTACCGAGAGCAGGTGGCGGCGACCCTCGCGCCGCGGCGGTCCGTCGCGAACGGACCGGTCTTAACCTCGCGGACGCCGTGAAAGTGGCCGGTCTTGGCCGGTTGGCATGGCACTGGCTCTGGGAGCCGCCGTGCAAGAGCTGCAAGCAAGCCAAGTCGCGGACCAGTTCGTGAAGGGTCTCGACTACCCGATCGCAAAAACGCAGATCGTGAACGCGGCGCGTGATGCGAGTCTCGGCCCCGCCGTGCAAGAGGCTCTGAACAAGATTCCCGATCGCGAGTACGCGGACGCGGAAGAC
>VBIZ01000183.1 GCA_005880575.1 Chloroflexota bacterium
GCCGAGGATCTGTTGCTGCTGGCCCTGCACCAGGCCGGTCCCGGTCGACACGATGCTGAGTACGATCATCGCGGCGAGGAGATAGCCGACCCGGCTGAGATCGCTGCCGGTCCCGGTCGCGATGACCGCGGCGATCAGATCACGGGTGATGATCAGCTGCACCGCGGTGACGACCGCGGCGATGATCTGCGGTGCGAGCGAGGCGACGAAACGCCCCGGCGCGGCCTCCCAAACGAGGCGGAACGACGAGAGGAGGACGCGAGGGACGCGCCTGCCGACCATCACTATCGCGCCCTAGGGCGAGGACCCCAGGGCGACACGCGCTCCATGGTCATGTGCCGTCATGTATTCGGCGAGCTCCCGTGGGCGGGAGTGGTACGTCGTGAGCAAGTCGACCATGCTCGCCACCAAAGGCAGGCCCAGCTCCAGCTCCAACCAGAGCCACTGCCCATTCGGATTCAGCTCCAGGAACACGAACTCGCCCTCAGGGGTGAGGATCATGTCAATGGAGGCGAAGTTGATCCCAAAGGCGCGCATGAGCCGGCGGATCGAGGCCTCGACGTGGTCCGGGAGCGAAAAGATCTCGTGGCTGCGTTTCGCGCCGCGCCAATCCCTGCGCGTCCTCTCGTCGCCCTGAGAATGGATCTTGGCGGCGAAGATCTTCTCCCCGATGACCACACAGCGCAGCTCGGACTCCTTCTCGACGTACGGCTGAAAGATGCTGGGAGCGAGGGCCACTGAGTCGAGTGCCTGGCCGGGCGGGATTGTCGTCGTGAGCGGGAGGTGATAGCCGCGGTCGTCGGTCACGCCGATCGCGTGGAGCGGCTTCAGTGCGCATTCGGCGCCCCGTAAAGTTTGGGCGAATGCGGCCACCCGCACCGGATCGTTCGAGATCAGGGTCATCGGAGTCTTCAGCCCGGCCTTGCTCGCTTCCGCGAGCTGGAGCGCCTTGACGTCGGCACGCCGTAAGACCAGCGGATGACCGATCCAGAACGTATGCAGGCTCTCGAAAAGCGCCGCCAGTGTCGCCCCCGACTGCGCGTTGACGTAGTCCGCGAGTTTTTCCGATGTCGCGTTCACGCGACCCATATGGAGGTTGCGCGACCGCCGGAACCAGGCCGCGCAGACGTCGCGCAGTGCCACCCGATGATGGGCGTTCTTGATTTCCCCGTCGATGCGTCCGTCTTGGATCTCGATCGAGACGCTGCAGGCGCCCGGAAAATCCTCCGGGTGAAAGCGAAAAACGGGAATGTCCCGTCTGTGCAGCTCGCGGACCACGTGATCAGCGTGCGAATCGTGGTCGTTGGTTATGATTAGGACCGTAGAGGGCATCGCAGGAATCACTG
Source organism: Chloroflexota bacterium (assembly GCA_005880575.1). Lineage (GTDB taxonomy): Bacteria > Chloroflexota > Limnocylindria > P2-11E > P2-11E > 3-1-20CM-2-70-9. Next base: position 1,347 of record VBIZ01000183.1, read on the forward strand.
CTCTCTATTGATTGGATGGGAGCAGGATCCGTCGGGTCCTGCTCCCTTCGACACGGCAAATTGCCGTCCGCGCCAGGGCCGAGCACGTCGCCGTGTAGGGCCTGACGGCGAAGCGGTTAGGCCTCGGCAGGGGCGCGTTTCCAGGAGTGGCGACCTCGCCGAATGCCCACGGGAAACGGTAGGTCGATAGCCACGCCCCATTTGTCACCCACACTCGCAACGTTTCGAATCCTCTCTGCCCCAGCTTGGGTCAGCCGTTCTGGAAGTCTTGTAGGAAGTCGTCAAGCACCGCGGCGTCGGTCTGAGCATCGACGACGATGAAGCCGGTGGAGTCGGTCGTGTTGCTCTCAGCGGAGCTTTCGCTGCTGGTCTCCCAGCCACCGGTGTCTTGGAAGTCCTGCAGGAAGTCGTCAGCCACCGCGAAGTCGGTCTGAGCATCGATGACGATGAAGCCGGTGGTGTTGGTCGTGTTGCTTTCGGCGTCGCTGTCGCTGCTCGTGTCACACGCGCTGGCGCCGAAGCTCATCTGGGTCTTGGCGTCGTACGTGCCGATGCGAAGGCCGGCTCGGAACATCGTGTCCAGGTCACCCGACAGGGGGATGGGCTGGGCGAGCTCGAGGGGTAGTGGAAGTGCGTTCGGGGTCATGTTGTCCTCCTTTCCCGTGTTGTCGACGCTTGACGGCTACTTGCCGTGAACGGGAAGTTAGGAATGAATGATTGAGTCACCGTGCTGGCCGCTGTTGAGAGGCCTCTCTCTTCGAGGATGAATCACACGCACGAGCGCTCGCGCCCGTCAGATATCTGACCGCATCGCCCTCAACGCCGATTCGAAACGAACGCAACCGCCGAGCGACGGCCGGGTTGTTCCGTTGCGCATCCGTTACCTGCCCGCGACGCTGCCGTGACATCGCTTTCCGTTATCGTTGAGCGCAAAGGCTTACGGCCGAGTGCCGCGGTCGCACTCCATTCATTGGGAAATCGGTAGGGTTGCTGATTGCTTTTTCACTTCGTCGAGCGCAAATGGTGGTACTTCCTCTTCTCGGCACTGCTCATCGTGCCGGGGGTGTTCTTCCTTGCGATCGGCGGCCTGAGGCCGGGCATCGAGTTCAAGGGCGGCACGCTCCTCGAGATCAGCTTCGTGACCCGGCCCGATGACTCCGCGCTGAAGACGTTCTTCACCTCGCACGGCCATGACGAGGCGACGATCCAGGGCGTGGCCGGCGGCGGCGTCGAGGTCCGGACGACGGAGATGCTTCCGCAGGAGCTTGTAACGACGGATCAGGATCTCAAGACTGCATTTGGCCCCGACACGAGGATCACGAACTCGTCGGTCGTGAGCCCTTCGTTCTCGGTGGAGCTCATCCAGAACGCGATCAAGTCGATAGCGCTCGCGAGCCTTCTCATCGTTCTTCTGATCGCGTGGGCGTTCCGAAACTTCGGATGGGCCGCCTTCCGGTACGGCATCGCGGCCATCGTCGCGCTTCTCCACGACGCGGCGGTCGTGCTCGGGATCTTCGCCATCTTCGGGTACTTCTTCAAGGTCGAGGTCGACAGCCTCTTCGTCACCGCCGTCCTGACGATCATCGGCTTCTCCGTTCACGACACGATCGTGGTCTTCGACCGCATTCGCGAGAACCTGCGCCTGAATCCCGGCGAGGCGCTCAACCCGGTGATCAACTACTCGATCATGCAGACGCTCGCGCGGTCGGTCATCACGTCCCTGACCGTCGTGTTCACCCTCCTCGCGCTCTTCCTCTTCGGCGGGTTCTCGGTGCGGAACTTTGCCCTGGCGCTCCTCATCGGGATCATCTCGGGCACGTACTCGTCGATCTTCAACGCAAGCCAGATCATCTCGCTCTGGCAGGAGCTCGAGGACCGCGTCCGTCACCGTCGCCTCGCGGCCGCCACCTAGCGCCAAGGACCTTAGGTAGAGTCGCCGCGAATGCGGCGTCTCGCGCTCGTCCTCCTTGTCGTCGGCATCGCGATCCTCTGGCGTCCGTTCATCCGACCCATCGGAGCCGGCGCGATCCTGGTCGCCGACATCTACTCGAGCGCGCTCTGGGATCGGAACGTTGCCGCGTACGTGACGCCGCTCCCAGTGGTGACCGGAACGCGGGAAACCTTTGCGGGCATGGAGATGCGCGTGACCTGGTGGCGCCCCAGTTGGGGTGATCGCCATCCCGCCCTGATGATGGTGAACGGCGCGACCGCCCTCGGGAATGATGATCCCGAGACCACTCGACTCGCCGAGGCGCTCGCGCGCGCGGGATATCTCGTGATGTTGCCGGAATTCCCGTTCATCCGGGAAGGCACCCTCGAGCCCCGCGCGCCCGCGATCATCGACAGCGCCTTCGCGAGTTTGCGCGCGGCGCCGGATTCGCGTGACATGCCGATCGGCGCCTTTGGATTCTCCGTAGGTGGCGGAATGCTGCTCGCCGCAGCCGGCCGATACGAGGCGCTCTCACGCGCTGCGTATGTCGGAGCTCTGGGGGCCTACTACGACTTGGACACGTACCTCGCAAGCGTGATCACGCGGACGCAGGTCGTGGGCGGTGCGCCGGCTCAATGGGATCCGGACCCAATAGCGCGCCTCCGGCTGCCGCTCGCGGCGGCGGAGCTGGTGACCGATCCGCAGGACCGCGCGCTCCTTCAGCAGGAGCTCCGGACGCACGATGGTCGGACCGAAGCCGACCCACCGCTCGCGATCGGTACCGAAGCGGGATCGCTCTGGCGTGCGCTCGGGGCGAACGACTACGACGTGGCGCTGGCTCGCCTTCGCGGGCTGCCGCCGGCGATGAGAAAGGTCTTTGATGACCTCTCACCGCGCTTGCGCTGGGCCGCGATCCGCGCGCCGGTCTTCTGGCTCCACGACGAGGGCGACCGCTTCGAGCCGGTGAGCGAGGCCGAGACGGCGGCCGCGACCCCGCATGACGGCACGACACGCTTCCAGCGGACCGCGCTCCTCTCGCACGCGGCGGCCTTGGGGACGGGCGCGAAGGAGAAGGGCCTGGACTTCTGGATACCCGAACTGAGCGGCCTCTTACTCTTCGCGGCCGGGGCGCTTGGAGCGGGCGGATGAGCGGTTACGCGCGCGTACTCCTCGCCGCTACGCGTCTGTGGTGCGCTTCTGCGGAAGTAGACTCCCAATGGTGGGGCTCAGACGGCTGATCGGAGGGTCGGCGGGGACCTTACTGGTCGGCGTGCTCGCCGGCTTCGTCATCTCGTCCGCCGTCGGCGTCTTCATTCAGGACAGCGGCCTGTTCGGCGCGAGCGGTGAGTCGCCGATCGCGCATGCGTACATGCTGGGGTATCTGCAGCGTGACCCCAACGCGATCGTGGGTATCCGACCGAACCAAAGCATCGCGCAGCGTGCGGCGGAGCTGCAGGGAGCGGACGCCAGCCGCGCGACCGCCTCGATCCAGCCACTCTCGCTGACGTACATCGGCGGCGGGAGCGTGGGCAGCTACTCCGTCCACATCTACGCCGTCGATCTCCGCAACGCGCAAGGCGTAGACCAATTCTTTTCCTTCGCGCTGACGGTCGCCGGCGGCAAGGTCATCCGCCGTGAATGAGGCACGGGCGATGGCTACGCTCGCCCTATTCGCTGTCGGAATCCTCGGCGGTGTGGTTCTGCACGCATTCCTGGAGAAGGGGCCGGCCGAGAACCCGTTCCCGGCCCTTCCCAAGGTCGACGAGCCGCCCGCCGCGCACGATTTCGTCGCGGCGGTTGGCGCTGAGGACGCGCAAGCCCTGTCGAAGATGGCGGACATCTCGATCCTCACCGACCTCGACGCCGCCCTCCAACCCATCGTCGACGTCCGCTCCACAAGGTTCGTGGGCGCCGTCGAAAGTGAGGGGAGACTGCTCTCGGCTTACGTCGTGACCGGAAAGACCGCGCAAGGGATCGATTTCGTTGTGGGATTCGTACTGCGGGTGGCGAATGATCAGGTGGTAGGTGTGAATTGACCGCTCGAGGAATTCTCACGACGAGCGCCTTTGTACTCGAGCACAACAAACGGCGCCTGGTGATCCTTCTCGGGGTCGCCGCGGTCGTTCTCTTCTTTTACGGGATACGCAGTGTCTTCGAGGGCCTCGCCGCGCTCGTCGGCCAGATGCCCGGCCTCCTCATCACGCTCATCTTCTACGCCTTCGCGTTCATCGCGCAGTTCGGCGCGCTCATGTGGTTCCTTTCGCGTCCGCGCACGTACACGGTCACGCCCGACGACCCGCAGATCGGACTCAGCTTCAACGATTACCGTGGCCAGCCCGACCTCGTCGAGCACGCGAAAACGCTCGTGCGGATCCTCGGCGGGGTCGACCGATTCAAGCAGGCGGGCGGGGAGATGCCGAAGGGCATGCTCCTCTCCGGTCAGCCAGGGACCGGAAAAACATTCCTGGCCGGCGTCATCGCAGCGGAGGCGAATCTGCCGTTCATCTATATCGACGCCTCGAGCCTCCGGAGCATGTGGATGGGCGTGGACGCTCTCGTCATCATTTCGCTCTTCCGCAAGGGCCGGGGACTGGCGCGCAAGTTCGCGAAGCCGGGCACCCCGGGCGCCTGCATCCTGTTCATGGACGAGATCGACTCCGTGGGAATGTCGCGCGGGGGCGTCCAGGGCGGACAACAGCAGGGCGGCATGGGCGGGATGGGCATGTTCGGCGGCACGGGCATGAGCCTCAACACCCTCTTGAACCAGATGGACTCGCTGAACGCGCACGTCGAGGACCGCTTCAAGGTCAGGATGGCGCGGTGGCTCGGTCTCGTGCGCGGTCCGGTCCCGCCGAAGCCGCTCGTCTTTGTGATCGGCGCGACGAACCGTCCGGACACCCTCGACGTTGCGCTGACGCGTCCCGGCCGTCTCGACCGCTCGCTCATCGTGTACCCCCCGGACGGTGAGGGGCGCAAGGACATCATCCAGCACTATCTGAATCAGAAGGCGCACGACGAGACGTGCGACGTCGACATGATGGCGCAAGACTCCGTGGGTTGGACCCCGATTCACATCAAGACGATCATCAACGAGGCACTCATCGTCGCGAACGAGAGCGGTCGCGACAAGCTCACGTACAAGGATTGGCTCAATGCCGCCGACATGCGCTTCTTCGGTCTGAAGCAGCCGATCGCGAAAATGAGCGCCGACGACAAGCGCGCGGTCGCGTATCACGAAGCCGGCCATGCGGTCGTCACGCGTTACCTCAAGCCCGAAGACCGCATGCAGAAGGCCTCGATCATCCGTCAGGGCGAGGCGCTCGGGCTCGTATCGCGCTCCGAGCGTGAAGAGCGATTCCAGCTGCACGCGCGGCAGATCGAGGTCGACATCATGATCTCGCTCGGGTCGCGCGCGGTCGAAGAGCTGATCCTCGGGACCAAGCTCGCCGGCGCCAGCTCCGATCTACAGGCGGCGACTTCGCGCGCACTGACGTACGTTGCGCGCCTGGGCATGGGCTCGACGTTGCTCGTCGCGCCAGGAAACGCCCTGGGCGGTTTTCCCGAGCCGGTCCTGGTGCTCGCCGACAAGATGCTGAGCGAGCTCTACGAGGAGACGAAGCGGCTCATCCGCGAGAAGGAGTACGCGGTGGACGCCGTCGCGGCTGCGCTCATCGAGCGCAAAGAGCTCATCGGCTCGGAGCTGGATGAAGTGTTCGCCTATGCCGACGAAGCGCATCCGGAGAAGGCAGCCCCGTTCGTGCGCAAGCCGCTCATCCTCCCGACGATGGACGAGATGCTCAAGCAGAACGGTACGAACGGGCATGTGCCGGTCCTGACCATCCCCGTGGCGCCCGGTGCGCAGCCCGGTCCTGTGCCAGGCCCGGTTCCGCCTGTGCCGGTCCCGCCGATCGGTGGCGGGGGAGGCAATCCGACCTAGCGCCACGCCTGGGCGAGCTGAGCGAGGGTGACGAACCGGAGCGGCCCGTTGTCGAGGTCGTAGCGGAGCGGCGCGAACGCATTGAAGAGAGCGATGAGCGCCGCGCGCTCGGTCGCGTCGATCGTCCCGGGGTGGCTGACGATCGTGATCGCGCGGCGCGTCGTCGCCACCTCGCCCGCCGGCGAGAGGTACCCCAGATCCGCGCGGATGATCGGCTGGATCGTCCGGACGTCGAAGGCGTACGTGTTCCCGCCGATCGTCGGCGCTTCGAGAAGCGGCAAATCGCCGGGCTTGCTCGCGTCGGTCGCCGACGGCCGGTACGGCTGCGCATCCGAGGCGAGCGTCCAGGGATAGGGCAGACGCCCGAACGCGCCCGCCGGGACAGCGCTCGCGTCGGCGACGAACCCGAGCGCCGCGAGCGTCCGGAGCGTCGCATCGTTCGCGAACTGACCGCCCGCCCGGAACGTCGTCGGTCGCGCGAGGCCGTGCTCCGCCATGAGGCCGAGCGAGTACTCGATGAGCGCGCGCTGATCGTTCTCGGGGTACGCGGTGATCGGAACGTCGTACCCGTCGCCACGGCCGGCCCAGTTCGGAGCGGTCCGCGGGACCAGCCCGGCGGCCCGCACGAAATCGCTCCACATGTGCAGGTGCAGCGAAAGCTCGTCGCCTTTGGCCACCCGTGTTTTCGTCCACGCAAGCATCGCGTCCGCTCGCTCGGCGGAGACCTGCGTCGTCGTCCAGGCGCGCGGGTTCCACATGATCGTCATCGGGATCTTCTGCTCGTCCGCGATGTCGCCTGTATTCGCCATCGCCTGGTCGCTTGATGCGTCGCCTTCGAAGTCGAGCGTCCACACGACGTACTCGGGCTCGGAGACAAGGATTTCCTTCGTCGCCACGAGGACCTCATGGCCGGCGACGTGCTCGGTGACCTCGATCACGTAGGGGCCCGGCTTCGCGCCGCGCAGGTCCAGAGAGGCGCCCCACGTGATCTGGAGGCCGGTCCCGGTGGGCCCGAGCGGCACCTCCGCTCCGCCGGGACGGAACCGAACGGTCGGCCCGGTCGCTGACGGATCGCGAATAAAGCAGACGACGACCGGGGCCGGGTCCGAGATCGTGTACCAGCGCCGCGTGTCGTCGATGCGGGCGGCCACGAGTAGCGCCTCCATCGACGAGGGGGAGGGTGCGACGCCCGTTGGAGTGGCGGAGGGGCTCGGAGCCGTCGTCTGGGGGGCGCAGGAGGCCGCGGCGAGCGCGACGGTGAACACCCGTGCGAGATACTTGAAGGTCAGATGGCCCTCGCGGCGCAGCGGCGCTGGATCATGCCAAAAAAGACCCCGGATGTGCCGGATGGTATCCCCGCGCTCGTCGCCCAGGTGCTCGCCTGTCGCGGCCTCGCTGCGGCCGACATGGCCGCTTTCCTGGCGGCGCGGCCGACCGAAGAGGGCCCGCCGATGCTCGATCTCGATCGCGCGGTCGAGCGGCTCCATCGTGCGCTCGCGGCTCGCGAGCGCATCGTCGTCTACGGGGACTACGACGTCGACGGGATCGCGGGGTCGGCCATCCTGGTCCGTGCTTTCCGTCAGCTCGGCTTCGTCGTCGGCGCGTACATCCCGAATCGCTACGAAGAGGGGTACGGCCTGAACTCGGCGGCGCTTCGGCAGCTTGCGGCGGACGGCGCCAAGGTCATCGTGACCGTCGACTGCGGCATCACCGCGGTGAAGGAAGCGGCGGTCGCGCGTGAGCTCGGCGTGGATCTCATCGTGACCGACCACCACCACCCGCCGGCCGTCCTGCCCGAGGCATACGCGCTCGTCAATCCGCGGCGGCCCGGCGATCCATCGATCGACAAGGAGCTCGCGGGTGCGGGTGTGGCGCTCGTGCTCGCAAGGCGCCTTCTCGGCGAGCTCGCGTACGCCCTGCGCCAGGACGAGCTCCTACAGCTTTGCGCGCTCGCGACGGTCGCCGACGTCGTGCCGCTTCGCGGAGGAAACCGCGTGCTCACGCGGCTCGGGCTCGAGGCGCTGAACCGCGCGCCGATCGTCGGCGTGCGTGCGCTCGTCGAGCGCGCCGGCCTCAAGCTCGGGCGCGTCGGCGCGGGGGACATCGGCTTCGTGCTCGGTCCCCGTCTGAACGCTGCCGGTCGCATCGACGATGCGGAAGACGCGCTTCGGCTTCTCCTCACCGAAGACGTCGAGGAGGCGAAGAAGCTCGCCGAGAGCCTCGAGCAGCGCAACAGCGAGCGTCAGGAGCTGACGCGGCAGGTCGTCGCAGGCGCACGCGAGCGTGCGCAAGAACGTCCCGACGCGTGGATCACGATCGTCGCGGACGCCGAGTGGCCCGCCGGGATCGTCGGTCTGGGCGCGTCCCGGCTCGTCGAGGACTACGGCCGGCCGGCGATCGTCATCGCCATCGACGGAAACGAGGGAAAGGGTTCGTGCCGCTCGATCGGCGGCGTGCACATCGCCGAGGCGCTCGACGATTGCGACGACATCCTGATCAAGCACGGCGGCCACGCCATGGCGGCAGGATTCTCGGTCTCCGTCGATCGCATCCCCGATCTGATCGAACGACTAGACGCGGTCGTGCGCGAGCGGCTTCACGGCGAGCGGCCGGTTCCCACGATCCGCGTGGACGCGGAGATCGCGCCGGAGATCCTCACGAGCAAGCTCGCGCTCGAGCTCGCGGCCCTCGAGCCGTGCGGCGCCGGCAATCCCAGGCCGTACCTCCTCATTCGCGACGTGCGCGTCTACGACATCCGTCAGGTCGGCGCCGACGCCGACCATCTTCGCTGTAAGGTCACCGTCGGCCGCTTCACGTTCGACGCGATGGCCTTCCGCCGCGGCGATCATGCCGAGGGCATGACCGAAGCCGGCCGCGTCGATGCCGTCGTCAGCATCGGGACCGGCCTTCGCGGATTCGTCGAGCTCGAGCTGCGCGACTTCGGCCCGGTCGGCACGGCCGCCGAGATGGAGCGTCTCACCGGCGCCGCAATGCCGGTCTTCGCCTGATGGCAGAGCGCGCCTCGGCGATCACGTCGCGCATCGTCAGCATCACCGACCGGCTGCGACCGCAGCGTCATGGCAATGTCGACGCCGACGTCCTGGCGAAGGAAATCCTTCGGCACTATCCAGAGGGCGACGCGGAGCTCGTGCGCCGCGCCTACGGCTACGCCGCCGAGGCGCACGAGGGCCAGAAGCGCGTGTCGGGTGAGCCGTACATCACGCATCCGGCCGCGGTCGCGATGCTCGTCGCCGAGCTCGGCATGGATCCGGCGACCGTCGCCGCGGCGCTCCTGCACGACGTCCCCGAGGACACCGCGAAGACGGTCGAGGACGTGCGGCGCGAGTTCGGGGAGGAGATCGGCCGTCTCGTCGACGGCGTCACGAAGCTCTCGCGACTCTCGGGCCAGTCCCGCGACGAACACCAGGCCGAGAACATCCGAAAGATGCTGCTCGCGATGGCCGACGACCTGCGGGTCGTGATCATCAAGCTCTGCGACCGCCTCCACAACATGCGGACGCTCGCGCCGCTGCCTCCAGAGAAGCAGAAGCGCATCGCCCGGCAGACCATGGACATCTACGCGCCGCTCGCCCACCGGCTCGGCATCTGGCAGATCAAGTGGGAGCTCGAGGACCTCGCGTTCAAGTATCTCGAGCCCGATCACTACAAAGAGGTCGCCGAGCAGCTGGCAGCGCGCCGGCAGGTTCGCGAGCGCTACATCAACGAGACCATGAAGACGCTGCGTGACGAGCTCGAGAAGGCCGGCGTCCGCGCCGAGCTGTCGGGTCGCGCGAAGCACCTCTGGTCCATCGCGCAGAAGATGCGCCGCAAGGGCGTCGGCTTCGAAGAGGTCTACGACGTGCTCGCTATCCGCGTGATCGTCGACGACGTGCCGTCCTGCTATGCCGCGCTCGGCGTGGTGCACACGCTCTGGCCGCCGATTCCAGGGCAGTTCGACGACTACATCGCGGTCCCGAAGGCGAACATGTACCAGTCCCTGCACACCGCGGTCATCGGGACCGGCGGTCAGCCGGTCGAGATCCAGGTGCGCACGAAAGACATGCACGACCTCGCCGAGTACGGCATCGCGGCGCACTGGCGGTACAAGGAAGGCGGCAAGGGCGACCGCGACTACGAGTCCAAGCTCGCGTGGGTCCGGCAGCTCCTGGAGTGGCAGCACGACGTCGCCGACGCGCAGGAGTTCGTCGAGTCGCTCAAGGTCGACGTTTTCCAGGACCAGGTCTTCGTGTTCACGCCGAAGGGCGAGGTCAAGGGCCTGCCCGCCGGCTCGACCCCGATCGACTTCGCCTACCGGATCCACACCGACGTCGGTCATCGCACGATCGGCGCGAAGGTCAATGGGCGCATCGTCCCGCTCGATCATCGCCTCGCTTCTGGGGACATCGTCGAGATCGTCACGAGCAAGGCCGCGCGCGGCCCCTCGCGCGACTGGCTCACGATGGTCCGGACGCCCGGCGCGCGAGAGAAGATCCGCGCCTGGTTCAAGCGCTCGCAACGCGACGAGAACATCACTCATGGAAAGGAGCTCCTGGACAAGGAGCTCCGGCGGATCTCGCAGCGCGAGCTCGGCGATATCTCCGATGAAGACCTGCGCCGCGTCACCGAGGCGCTGAACCTGCACGACGTGGACACGCTCTTCGCGTCGCTCGGCTACGGCGCGCTGACCGCGGCGCAGGTGGTCACGCGTCTCGGAATCACCGACGACACGCAGCTCGCGATCCCCGAGGTCGCGCCGCCCATACCACCCGACACCTCGCGCGGCGGCGTGAACGTGAAGGGCGTCGGAGATCTTCTGATCCGGTTCGGTGTCTGCTGCAACCCCGTGCCCGGGGACAAGATCGTCGGCTACATCACCCGCGGCCGCGGCGTCACGGTGCACCGCGCCGATTGCTCGAACGTGAAAGGCACCGGGGACAAGGAGCGCTTCGTCGACGTGGAGTGGGAGCGCTCGACGACGCGGACCTATCCGGTCGCGATCCGCATCCAGGGTTGGGACCGGGACGGCTTCCTACGCGATGTCGCCGCGGTGATCAGCGAAAACCAAGTGCAGCTCCTCGCGCTGTCGGCTCAGGCGAATCCCGACAAGAGCGCGACGGTCAACGCGACGCTCCAGGTGACGAGCGTCGAGCAGCTCTCGCGCGTACTCGCGAAGCTGGAGGGCGTGCGCGACGTGTTCAGCGTTCATCGCGACGGGCGCTAACTGGTCGAGGGAGGCGGTTCGCACCCCTCGACCATGTTCGTCTAGCGCTTCGCGGTGACAGGCTCCTCGGCAGGTTCAGGCACGACGCCGAGCTGGCGGAGGACGCTCGCAACGTCGTAGTAGCGACGCTCCTCGACGATCTCGCCACGATCGTTGAGCCGCGTGAAGGCTCCACCCTTCAGCTCGACGCGCCTGTTCGTCGGAGGAAGCTCCTGGCCCGTCGGCGTCTCGAGTGGCCCGGTGTGCGTCCCCGTCATCTGAATCTCATCTGCGCCGTTCCGGTCATCCTTCTCCAACGTCGTGATGATCTCGTAGCGGATGTCGGGGAACCCTCTGAAGAATGTCGCAGCGTCCTTACGGATGGCAGCTCGACCCCGCAGCGGCTCGGGGTACATCGGGTCGTACGCGACGGCGTCTTCCGCGTAGAGCTTCGCCAACGCATCGAGATCATGCTTGTTGAAGCTGTCCGCGGCCTTTCGTGAGATCTCCTGGTACTTGCCCACGTGATTCGCCTCCCCTGGGTGCTTCCCGCGCGTAACCCTACGCGCGCGACAAGCGCACACACAGGCATCTCGCCCGTACACTCGAACTTCTTGGCCGCCCCGAGCATCACCACCACCGAGACCGCCTGGAAGCGCCGTTATCGCGCGGCTCGGCTCTCGTTCCCGTCGTGGGCCCGCGACAATCCTGACCGCCTCGTGTACACGTCGAACGCGAGCGGCAAATACGAGGTGTACGCCTGGGACCGCGCGACCGACGAGCACCGGCAGGTCACCGATCGGCCCGCCGGTACCGGGTACATGGTCCCGCCGCGCCTCGATCCCGCCGGGAAGCGCATCTACTGGTTCGACGACGCCAAGGGCAACGAGCTCGGTCACTTCCGCGTCGAGCTCTTTGGCCGCGGTGGGTCCGAGCCGATCCTCGAGCAGCTCCCACCGGCATACAGCGCGCGTATCGCGATCGCCTCGTCCTTCGAGATCGTGGGTCGGTCGCGGAGCGACGAAGGCTCGACGATCTACGTCGTCCGGGACGACGCGGAACCGAAGCTCGTCTATTCGCATCCGCAGAGCGCGGCCGTCGTTGGCATCTCGCGCGACGAGCGGCTCTTCGCGATCGCGCACAGCGAGCACGGCGACAGCCGCAATCGCGCGCTTCGGGTACTCGACCTCGAGGGCAACAGGGTCGCTGAGCTCTGGGATGGGCCCGGAAAGGGCCTCGAGCCTTCGCGCTGGTCGCCAGCGGCGGGGGATCAGCGGCTCATCGTGCTGCACGAGCGGCAAGGCCTGAAGCGCCCGCTCATCTTCGACGCGGCGACCGGCCGCGAGGAGGAGCTAGCGATCGACCTTCCCGGCGAGGTCTCCGCCGACTGGTACCCCGACGCGCGCGCGTTACTCGTCACGCACGATCACCGCGGGCGAGGGGAGCTCTACCGGCTCGACCTTGTGACGAAGCAGCTCGTGCCGATTGCGACGGAGCCGGGAAGCGTGAGCGAAGCGCGCGTCCGACCAGACGGCGACGTTTGGTACATGTGGCAGAACGCGTCCGAGCCGCCGGTGATCCGCGGCCGCGATGGGATCGTCATGCGCGCGCCCGGAGAGGCCGCGCCGGCGGGCACGCCGTACCAGGACTTCGACGTCGACGGGATCCACGTCTTCGTTGCGGAGCCGAAAGGTCGCCGGCCGCACCCGACGATTTTCATCATCCACGGCGGCCCCGAGTCGCACGACCGCGACGAATTCTCGGCGCGCAATCAGGCGTGGGTCGACCACGGCTTCGCGGTGGTCCTCGTGAATTACCGCGGCTCGAGTGGATACGGAAAGCTGTGGTGTGACGCGATCGTCGGCAAGCCAGGACTCACCGAGCTCGAGGACATCGCGAAGGTGCAGGACCGGGTCGTGGGTCTCGGCATCGCCGATCCGAAGCGCGCGATCCTGTCCGGCGGATCGTGGGGTGGGTACCTCACGCTCCTCGGCCTGGGCGTGCAGCCCGAACGCTGGGCCCTCGGCATCGGGATCGTTCCGATCGGCGACTATGTCGCCGCGTTCGAGGACGAGATGGAGCCGCTAAAGAAGTACGACGCGGACCTCTTCGGTGGCACGCCTATCGATGTGCCCGAGGTCTATCGGAGGAGCAATCCGATCACCTACATCGACAACGTCAAAGCCCCAATGCTCCTGCTTGTCGGTCAGAACGACCCGCGGTGCCCGTCGCGCAGCGTGGACATCTACCGGGAGCGTCTGATGGAGCTTGGCAAGAAGTTCGAGGAGTACCGCTTCGACGCGGGACATGGCTCGCTGGTCGTGGACGAGCAGATTCGCCAGGTGGAGATGCAGATCGCGTTTGTCGCGCGAAACCTCGGCACGCAGGAGCCGATCCCGTAGGGCGTTCTGCCCAAAATGGTGCTCGTTCCGTCGCGAATGACACATTGCATCCCAGGGCACGGAATTTCGCAGCCTCGATGTTGTTCAATCAGCAAACCCCATTGACAGGAGTACGACCGCTATGACGTCGGCCGTTTCAGCGACCGCAGCCGCACGAGTGGACCCGCGGACCCGCACGCAGATCGTCGCCGCGGTGCTCCTTGGCCTGTTCCTCGCGGCCCTCGATCAGACCGTGGTCGGCACCGCGCTCCCCCGGATCGTCACCGACCTTCACGGCAACGACATCTACACGTGGGCGTTTACGGCGTACATCCTGACGGCCACGATCAGTGGCCCGATCTACGGAAAGCTGTCGGACCTCTTCGGTCGACGGCCGGTCCTGCTCTTCGCGGTCTCCGTGTTCCTCCTCGGATCGCTGCTTTCCGGCCTCTCTCAGGAGATGTGGCAGTTCGTCGCGTTCCGTGCCGTCCAGGGCCTCGGCGCGGGAGCGCTGTTCCCCGTAGCTCTCGCCGTCATCGGAGACATGTTCGATGCGAGCGAGCGCGGCAAGTACCAGGGCCTGGTCGGCGCGGTCTTCGGTCTGAGCTCCGTGATCGGACCCGCGATCGGCGGGGTCATCACCGACACCGTTGGCTGGCACTGGGTGTTCTTCGTCAACCTTCCGCTCGGCGCGATCGTCTTCGCGGTGATCTGGCGCGCGCTGCCCACGTTCCGCCCGGTCGGGGCGAGGCCGAAGATCGACTACCTCGGCGCCTCGGTGCTCGCGGGCGCGCTCGTGCCATTCCTCGTCGGACTCACCAACAAGCAGAGCGGGAGCTGGAGCGATCCCGCGGTGGGCGGTCTCATTGTTCTCGGCCTTGCGATCGGAGCGATCTTCGTCTGGGTCGAGTCGCGCACCTCCGAGCCGATCGTCCCACTCGGTCTCTTCCGCAACCGATCGTTCACGATCTCGGTGATCGCGATGTTCGCCGCCTCGATGGCCTTCTTCGCGCCGGTGGCCTTCCTCCCGCGCTGGTTCCAGGTCGTCGAGGGCTCGAGCGCAACGCAGTCCGGCTACCAGATCCTTGCGCTGCTCGGTGGCTTGATCGTCAGCGCGATGGCTTCAGGCCAGATCGTGGCCCGCACCGGCCGCTACAAGCTCCTCGCGCTTGGCGCCGGGATCCTCCTTGGGACCGGGCTCTTCCTTCTCACGAATCTGCGCGCGGACACGCCGCTGCCCGTCCTCTGGGCCTGGATGTTCGTAACCGGACTCGGGGTCGGACCGATGTTCTCGATCTTCACGCTCGTGGTGCAGGGCGCGGTCGCGCCGCAGCAGATCGGGACCGCGACGAGCAGCCTCACCCTGTTCCAGCAGCTCGGCGGCAGCGTCGGGCTTGCGATCGCGGGGACGGTGTTCGGGTCGCGCCTCGTGGAGGAGCTCCCGAAGGAGCTGTCCTCGTCCGTGCCGCCGCAGGTTGCGGCGGGCTTCGCGGGCTCCGGCAATGCCGCCATCGGCCAGCTCACCGGCGTCGGCGATCTCGGCCAGGCGATCCTCGCCGCTGCGCCGGTCGCGGCTCGGGCGCAGCTTGAGCCGTTCATCCCGGCGATCGTCGGCGCGATCCATCGCGCGTTCTCGATCGCGACCGCGAGCACCTTCACGTTCGGGATCGTCGCCGCCGCGGTCGTGATCCTCGTCGTCGCGTTCCTGCGCGAAGCGCCTGCGCCGGCGGCGATCAAGGACGAGACCCTAGCGGCCTAGCTCGGTCACCTCGCCAGGCGCGAGGATCCGCACCTCCGTCTCCGGCGCGAGGCGAGCCGCCTCACGCGCGAAGTCTCGCGGGGGATCGCCGAGCGGATGGGGCCAGAAGCGTGCGAACGCGAACGGGTAGAACGTGCCCCAGTGGATCGGGATCGCAACGCGCGGCCTGACGCGGAGGACCGCTTCGGCCGCCCGCGCCGGATCGAGGTGCCCGGCCCCGAGGCGCGGCCCCCAGCCCCATACCGGCAGAAGCGCGATGTCGATGTCTCCGGCGA
>VBIZ01000165.1 GCA_005880575.1 Chloroflexota bacterium
GCTCGCGCGCTGGAGAGGGCTCCGCACTGTGCTGCTGTTCGTGGGCCGCATCTCGCCGAACAAGAGGCAGGACGATTTGGTCCGCATGCTCGCCTATTACCGTCGGTGCATCGACCCCGAAGCGCAGCTCGTCCTTGTGGGTGCCTTCCGCGATCAGCCGCAGTTCCACGCGCGCGTGGTCGCGCTCGTCGAGCGCTTGGGTCTTGGCGGCGCGGTCCACTTCGCGGGAAGCATCGACGACGCCTCACTCCTCGCGCACTACCGCGCCGCGACGGCGTTCGTGTCGCTGTCGGAGCATGAGGGCTTCGGGGTGCCGCTCCTTGAAGCGATGCGCTTCCGTTTGCCTGTGGTCGCGTTCGAGGCGGCCGCCATCGGCGAGACCGTCGGAGCGGCCGGAGTGCTGCTGCAGGAGCGCGATCTGGCCGAGACCGCCGAGGCCGCGGCGATGGTCGGCGAGCGCACCGCGCTTCGCGAAGCGCTCGTGGCCGCCGGCGAGGAACGTCTGAAGGAGTTCGACCCGGAGAAGGTCGCCGAGCGCACGCGACAGGTTCTGGGCATCTGACGCTACCGAGGCGCGATGCCATCATGATGGCGTGGAACGAAGAGAAGTTCGCCTGACCGCACGGCAGGCGAGCGCCGTGCGGAGAGAAGCGGCGCGACGCAAGACGTCGGACGCGGCGATCGTTCGCGAAGCCGTGGACCTGTGGCTGCGCTCGCACGGCCACTCGGGCCACCTGAGCGAGCGGTGGGAGCGCGCGCTACGCGTGGTCGGCGCCTTCAGCTCCGGCCGGAGTGACATCAGCCGCGAGCACGACCGCGAGTTCGCCGAGGCGTCTCGCTCCTGATCGCCGGTTCCGAGCAGATGCCGTGACTGAGCCGCTCCGCTTCGCACATCAGTTCAATCCCGTGATCGCGTACGGCGACGCGATCGGCAACGATTGCCTCGAGCTGCAGCGGCTGTTTTGGTCATCCGGAGTGCGGAGCGAGCTCTTCGCCTGGGAAGCGAAGCCCGAGGTCCGCGCGCTGGTGCGTGATTACCACGACCTCGAATCGGTCCGGCGGCGCGACGGCCTGCTGCTGGTCCACCACTCCATCGGGAACGACGCGGTGCCCGAGGTCGCGAACCTCGCGATCCGCAAGGCCGTCGTCTATCACAACATCACGCCCGCGACCTACTTCGCGGGTCTCAACGACGAGCTCATGCGCTATGCCGACGTCGGCCGCGAGCAGCTGAAGCTCCTCGCGAAGAGCGCGGAGCTCGGCATCGCCGACAGCGAGTACAACCGCAAGGAGCTCGAGGCCGCCGGGCTCGCGAACAGCGCGGTCGTTCCGCCGCTCGTCGATTGGGAGGACTTCGACCGGCCGCCGGACCAGGACGTCGCACGGAGGCTCGCCGACGAGCGCACGTCGATTCTCGCGGTGGGCCAGATCCTCCCGCACAAAGCCGTACACGACGTCGTCTCGGCGTTCGCGAAGTACCGCGAGTCGGATCGCACAGCCCACCTTTATCTCGTCGGGTCGACAGCGATGTCCGCCGGCTACCTGGACCGCGTGCGCGGCGACATCCGCAGGCTCGGTCTGGACGGCGCGGTGACGCTCACCGGGAGCGTGACCGTCGAGCAGCTCGTCGCGTATTACCGCGGCGCGACCGCGTTCCTCACCCTTTCGGAGCACGAAGGCTTCTGCGTGCCGCTCCTCGAGGCGATGCGGAGCGATCTGCCGGTCGTCGCGAACGCTGCCGCTGCGATCCCGGAGACGCTCGGCGACGGCGGAATCCTGCTCGAGGACCGATCGCCGGAAGCCGTGGCGACGCAGCTCGAGCGCGTCGTACGCGATCAGACGCTTCGCAAGGAGCTGATCGAAAAGGGGCGCCGCCGCGTCGAGGCATTTTCTCGGGGACACATCGCCGAGCGCCTGAAGCTCGCGCTGGCGCAGGGCGGGTGGGAGCTGCCCAACGCCAAGTCGAAGAAGATCGTCGTCCTGTCGAGCGATCAGCGCTGCGGCATTCATCACTATTCGCTCGCCGTGACCGATGGCCTGCGCGAGAAGGGTCACCAGGTGACCTTCGTCGGGGTGAAGCATCTCGACACCGCCGACCTGTACCGCAAGCTCAAGTTCATCTCGCCGCAGAGCGACGCCGTCCTCATCGAGCACGAGGCCGGGATCTTCCGCGACGTCCCGTTCGTGCGGGCGCTCATCTCGCTCTGGCGCAAGCGCCTTCCGGTGATCCTGTCGATGCACGAGCTCGAGCCGGAGAAATTCCATCACTACCGTCGCCTCTCGGCCGCGCTGCACTACAACCCGCGCTATCGCCTGCCGCTCGAGATCTTGCGCATGCCCTGGGTCGCTCTGCGCCTCGCGAACTGGTTCCTCCGATATCGGCTGATCCTGATCTTCATGGGCGCGATCCCGCGCAAGCTCGTCGTGCATTCGCTCCGGAGCGAGCGCTGGCTGCAGCTGCTCACGCCGGATCAGGACAAGCGCGAGCGCTTCCCGCTTCTCGTCATGCCCCTCGAGAACACCGTCCTTCCGCGTGACGCCGAGGAGAAGCGAAAGCTCCGCGCGAGGTTTGGGCTCCCGACCGACCGGTTCATCTTCATCTCGCCGGGCTTCTTCTTCGCGCGCAAGCGCTACAAGGAAGTCATCGAGGCGCTGCCCGACGAAGCGGTGCTCGTGCTGTCCGGGACGAAGTCGGACTGGGAGCCGCGCTACTTCGATGAGGTCATGGCGGTCGCGAAGACCAGACCGAACGTCGTGATCAACACCGAATACAACACGATGGGCGAGTACGTTGCCGCGTCCGACGCGGTCGTCCTGTTCTACGAGGATGTCTTCCAGAGCGCCGTCGTCACGCAGGCCGTGTGGGCCGGGCTGCCGTGCATCTTCTCCGAGGCCGAGGGCTTCGCGCCGTACCACGCGGCCGGGCCGGTCGTGCGGAGCGTCGACGATCTCGCGAAAGCGATGCACGAGATCCAGAAGCCGGAGACGTACGCGAGGTACTCGCGCGGCGTCCGCATCCTCCGCCGCTTACTCTCGCCCGAGCGGAACGCCGAACGCTATCTCGCCGGCATCGAGTGAGGATCCTCGTCGTCGTTCAGCGGTACGGCGCCGAGGTCGTCGGCGGGTCCGAGTCGCACGCGCGCGTCGTGGCGCAGCGTCTCGCGATGGTCAACGAGGTCGAGGTCGCGACGACGAACGCGCTCGACTACTGGAGCTGGGCGCCGCATTTCCCGGTCGGCGTGTCGATGGACGGCCCCGTCCGCGTGCTGCGCTTCGCCGTGACCGGCCAGCGCAGCGCGACGTTCAAAGAAAGCGAGCGGCACGTCCTCTTCGAGCCGCACACCCTTGCCGACGAGCAGGCGTGGCTCGCGATGCAGGGGCCGCACACGCCCGAGCTCCTCGACTTTTTGAGGAGCGAGGGCAAAAGCTACGACGCGATCCTCTTCTACACGTACATATACGAGCCGACAGCGGCGGGCCTGCCGCTCGTCCCGGAGCGCGCCGCGCTCATCTCGACGGCGCACGACGAGGAGCCGCTCCGGCTCGTCCCGTACCGCGTGCTGTTCCAGCTTCCGCGCGCGTTCGGATTCCTCACGCCCGAGGAGCAGGGTCTCGTGCATGCGCGCTTCCGGAACGAGCACATCCCGAGCGAGATCCTGGGTATCGGTCTCGACGCACCGCCCTGGCACGACCCCGAGCCGTTCCGCGAACGGTATGCGCCGCGCGGGCCGCTCGTCCTCTACCTGGGCCAGGTGAGCGAGGGGAAGGCCGTCGACGAGCTCGTCGCGGACTGGATCGTCCATCGCGAGGCGGGTGGCACGGGCTCGCTCGTGCTCGCCGGCACCGCGCGCATGCCGCTACCCGAGCGCGACGACATCGTGTCGCTCGGCCGAGTGAGCGACGAGGACAAGTACGCCCTCCTCGAGGCGGCAGATGCGCTGGTCCTTCCATCGCACCTCGAGAGCCTCGGCATCGTGCTGCTCGAGGCCTGGCAGGTCGGAACGCCGTGCCTCGTCTCGGCGAAGAACAAGGTCACGACCGGTCAGGTCGCGCGCGCGAACGGCGGTGCCCCCTATGACCGCGGCGGCTTCACGGCCGCGCTCGCGGCGGTCCTTGGAAGGCGCGACGAGCTCGGCGCATCGGGGCGCGCGTACGTCGAACGCGAGTGCACCTGGCCGGCGTTCGACGCGCGCCTCGAACAGCTCGTCG
Source organism: Chloroflexota bacterium (assembly GCA_005880575.1). Taxonomy (GTDB): domain Bacteria; phylum Chloroflexota; class Limnocylindria; order P2-11E; family P2-11E; genus 3-1-20CM-2-70-9. The sequence continues at coordinate 4,210 of VBIZ01000165.1, forward strand.
ACCTGGTGGCGAATTGAGCGGCCCGAGCCTGCTCGTCGTCGTGCAGCGGTACGGCGACGTCCCGGGCGGCGCCGAGGCTCACGCGCGCTCGGTCGTGCAGCGCCTCTCGCCGCACTTCGCGATCGAGGTCGCGACGACGAACTCGACCGATTACCTGACCTGGAAGGGCGACCTCACCGCGGGCCTCGATCGCGTCGACGGTGTCAGCGTGCGCCGGTTCCCCGTCGAGCGCCCGCGCGCCTGGAACTTCAAGCTCTACGAGCGCCGGGCTTTTCGCTCTGGGCACACGCTCGAAGACGAGCGCGCGTTCATCGACGCGCAGGGGCCGTACGCTCCCGAGCTTCTCGACTTCCTGTTCAAACGCGGCCGCGAGTACGACCACGTGCTCTTCTTCACCTACATCTACTACCCGACGGTCCTCGGCATCCCGCTCGTCCCCGAGCGCGCGGTCCTCGTGCCGACGGCGCACGAGGAGTCCGCGATCGGGCTCGCCGCATACCAGCCGGTGTTCCACGCGCCGCGCGCCATCGCGTACAACACCGAGGAGGAGCGGCGCATGGTCTGGCGCCGCTTCCGGAACGAACGCGTGTCGAACGAGATCGTCGGAGTGGGGATCGACGTCCCGGCGGACCGAAATGCGGCGCGGTTTCGTGAGAAGCACGGCATTGCCGGTCCGTACCTCCTCTATGTGGGTCGCATCGGTGTGAGCAAGGGGTCACGGGAGCTCTTCGCGAGCTATCAAAGCTGGCGCGCGAGCGATCCAGCGCACGACGTCTCGCTCGTGCTCGTCGGCGACGCCGAAATCTCGGTCCCGAGGACGAGCGGCATCGTGCATCTGGGACGCCTTCCCGAACAGGACAAGTGGGACGCGCTCGCCGGCTGCGCCGCGTTCGTGATGCCGAGCCTCCTGGAGTCGCTCTCGCTGGTGACGCTCGAGGCGTGGGCGGCCGGCCGCCCGGTCATCGTCGACGCTCGCTCGCCGGTGCTCGCGGGGATGGCTCGCCGAGCCGGCGCCGGTCTCGCGTACCGGGGCCGGGCCGAGTTCGCCGAGATCTGCGAGCTGTTGCTCGACCGCCCCGAGCTCGGCGACCGCCTTGGCCGGTCCGGCGCGGATTTTGTGGGGCGCACGTACACCTGGCCCCGGGTCGTCGAGACGTACCTCGACCTGTTCGCTGAGGTGCGCGCCCGCCTCGCGGCCTGATTGTTTGCCGAATATCTACCTAGCCCGGTCGGACCCGGAAGCGCTCCTTGCAGCGCCCGCCGTTGCGCGTTCGGGACGTGGTCGTTACCTACTCGTTGCGTCCGCGCGCAGGGAGGCGACCTTGCGACGGCTCGTCGTCATCGGTTTGGTCATGGCGTTCCTCGCGAGCCTTTCACCGGCTACCTTTGCGGCGACCCCCCCGAGCGGATCCGTCGACAACGTGGCCACCACCACCAATCCGATAAGCGGCAACGCCGCGTGCGACGTGTACTCGCTCACCGTCAACGTCGCCTCATCGTTCTGGACGAACACCGCGGGCGGCGTCGCCGTCAGGCTCGACAACTTCGGCGCGAACGACATCGACATGTACATCTACCAGCGCAACTCCGATGGAACGAAGGGCGCCTTCGTGACCAGCTCGGGCAACGCGATCGGCATGCCTGAGAACGCGATCATCGACAGCGCCTCAGGCGGCTACTACGTCGTCGCGGTCGCATTCAGTGTCGTGGCCACGAGCTACCAGGGGCACGCGACGTTCTTCGTCACCGCGGGCCACGCCCCGACTCCCCCGGTCATCACGAGCCCTCCCGGCTATCCGGCGAATCGGGCGAGCCGTGACGTCTATCTCTCCCACTCCGAGCCGCATATCGCGATGAACCCGCTCGATCACAACAATCTCGTCGCGGGCTCGAAGATGTACGTGAACCTTCCGAACTACCTCTTCAAGATCGGCATGTACGCGTCGTTCGACGGCGGCCGGACCTGGACCGACAGCGGCCAGCTGCCGGGCTATCCGGTGGCCTCGCCTGCCGATTGCACCGGCGGAGCGAACGGTCAGACCTTCTCTGCGGACTGCCAGTACACGACCAGCGACGTGTGGACGGCGTTCGATGACGAGGGCAACGCCTACGCCATGGTCCTCGATGCGCCTGGTGGCGCGGCCGGCGCGACCGGTTGGAACATGAACCTCCACAAGTCCACGGACGGTGGGCGGACCTGGAGCGTCGCGACCCCCATCCACAACCACAACGGCGGCCTCTTGAAGGACTTCTTCCTCGACGACAAGAACGCGTTCGCCGTGGACAACTACACAGCCGCACCTCTTGGCGGAACAAACAAGCCTCGCGACGGCAAGATCGGAACGATGTACGCCTGCTGGAATCTCGACGACACGACCGCGGGCCTGCATCAGGACATCGTCGTGGCGACGTCCAACGACGGCGGCCAGACGTGGTCTCAGCCGGTCATCGTTTCGAAGGGTCAAGACCTCGAGATCGGGTGCCAGTTCGGGATCGCGCCCTCCGGCACGGTCTTCCTCTCATGGTTCCACTACACGACCACCATCGCTGGGCTGGGAGGTCAGATGTGGATCGCCGAATCGCTGGACCACGGCCTCACCTGGACGGCGCCCACGGTCGTTGCGACCGTGAATCCGCTGCCGACGAAGATCCCGGGGTCGCGCTTCCGCAACCTTTCAATCCCGGGCATGGCGATCGCGCCGAACGGCACCATCTACATCACGTGGGCTGATTACCACACGGCCGCGAACGGCACGCAGGACGGCGACATTCTCGTCGCCAAGTCCACGAACGGCATCAACTGGACGACGAGCCGCGTCAACCAGGACAAGATCGGAAACGGCAAGGACCAGTTCCAGCCGCAGATCGCGATCACCGCTTCCGGTCAGGTGAACATCAGCTACTTCGACCGGCGCAACGATCCCGACAACTTCTACATCGACACGTATCTCTCGCGGTCCGACGACGGCGGCACGATGGCAGACGACGACAACGCGATCCCCTTCTGGAACGACACGCATCTCGCGCAGCTGCCGACGACCGACGCGAATTACTCGAAGTACCAGGAGGTCTTCTCGGCGCGGGTGCCCAACCTCGCGGATCTGACCGTCAGCGGCCTCACATTCGGGCCATCCGCGCCGCGCGAGGGTCAAACCGTCACGATCACGGCCAGGGTCGCGAACATCGGCTACCGCGCGGCGTCGAACATTGGCGTCCGCTTCGCGGTCGACGGGGTCGTGCAAAGCCCGGACAGGTCCATCGCTTCCCTTGCTGCCGGCGCGACCGCGGATGTGAGCATCCAATGGCCGTCGCAGGGCAAGCCCGGCACCCATACGGTCCTGGTGACGGTTGACCCGAAGAACACGATCCGCGAGTCGGACGAAACGAACAACGCTGGTACGGGCTCGTTCTTCGTCAGGGGCAATAAGGTCAGCAACCCGTCGTTCGAAACGGCGTCGACGACGGCACCCTCGCAGCCCGCGAACTGGACACCGAGCGGGACCGGCACCACCTACGACGTCACCGGCGGTCACGCGGCCGACGGGATCGCGGCGGCCGGCATCGTGACCGGCGCGCTGCCCGGGCAGGCCGGCAAGTGGACCTCCGACGCGGTCGCCGTCGTCGCCGGAACCTACTACGAGGTCAGCGCGACCGTCATCACCGGCGGGACCGCGAGTCAGCCGCGGATCGTCGTGTCCGCGCTGAACACCGTGAGCGGCGCGACAACGCCGCTCCTCGCTCTGACGCAGCTCGTCCCAGCGAAGGCGGTCACCGAGCTACTCGCCGGCGTCACGATCCCCGCGGGGGTAAGCACCGTCGTGATCGAGCTCCGCGATGAGCTCGACGCCAACCTCACCGTGTACTACGACAAGATCGGACTCTTCGCCCCGGACTAATAAAAGCTAGGGGGAGAGTGCGCGGAGCGATCCGCGCACTTATCCCCTGATATGATTTTCCATATATGAAGGC
>VBIZ01000166.1 GCA_005880575.1 Chloroflexota bacterium
AGCTCGCAAAGCGCACCGGAATCTCGCAGCCGATGATCTCTTCGATCGAGCGCGGCCTTCAGGATCCACGCTACAGCACACTGGAGCGGATCTTTCGCGCCTGTGATCTCGAGCTCGACGTAGTGAACGTCGCCGGTGGCGGAGTTGACCGCACGCAATTCATGTCGACGCTGCCCCTGACTCCCGAGGAACGCTTGCGGCGGTCCGTCGTCGCAACTCGCGCGATCAACGCGCTCGTGAGGAATGCAAGGCGCGTCCGCTAGACAAGTTCGTGTTCGATCCGCGGCCGATCCTTGGCGTCTTGGTACGGCACGAGGTGCGGTTCGTCGTTATCGGCGGTATCGCGGCCTCGCTCCAAGGTTCCACCACGATCACCAACGACTTTGACATCTGCTACGCCCGTGACCATGAGAATCTCGAGCGACTGGTGACAGCGTTGACGG
>VBIZ01000199.1 GCA_005880575.1 Chloroflexota bacterium
TACTCCTTGTCGTATGCGCGCTTCAGTCCCGCGATGTCGATCTTGCTCATCTGCAACATCGCCTCCATGACCCGTCGCGCCTTCGCGGGGTCCTTGTCTCCGAGCATCCGGCCGAGGGCCGTGGGGATGATCTGCCACGAGAGGCCGTACTTGTCCTTCAGCCAGCCGCAGCGGTCCTTCGAGCCGCCAGCGGAGAGCTTCTCCCACAGCGCGTCGACCTCCTGCTGGGTCTCGCAGTTCACGAACAGCGAGATGGCTTCCGTGAACGGGAACTGTGGCCCGCCGTTCAGCGCCATGAATTCCTGTCCCTCGAGCTGGAAGCTCCCACTCATGACCTTCCCGTTCGCGCCCGGCGCTCCTTCGAGCCGGCTCACATTGAGGACCTTCGAATTCTTGAATACCGAGACGTAGAAGTTCATCGCCTCCTCCGCCTTGTCGTCGAACCAGAGGAACGTAACGATCTTTTGCACGACGGCTCCCCTTCATTTTCTTGGCCCATGCCAATATATACCTTGACAGGAATATTCCTGCAGGAGTATATATGTTCCCATGCAGGCCACGCTGAGCGCTCTCGCGGAGCCCAATCGCCGGCAGATCGTCGAGCTTCTTCGTAAGAAGCCGCGCGCCGTCGGGGAGATCGTGGAGCGTCTCGGCCTTCGGCAGCCGCAGGTCTCAAAGCACCTCCGCGTGCTCAGCGAGGCCGGGCTCGTTCAGGCCCATCCGGTGGCGCAGCAGCGCATCTACAGCCTTCGCGCGCAACCGCTCAAGGAGCTCGACGATTGGCTCGAGCCATATCGCCGCACGTGGAACGAACGATTCGATCAGCTCGACGATGTGCTTCGCGACCTCAAGCGAAAAGAAAAGGGGAAGAAAGATGTCCATGACAAGTAGCGCCACGACGAAGGTCACCCTGCCCTCCGACACGGAAATACTCATCACGCGCGAATTCGACGCGCCCCGAGATCTCGTGTTCAAGGCGATGACCGACCCCGACCTGATTCCTCGGTGGTGGGGCCCACGGAATCAGACGACGACGGTCGACAAGATGGATGTGCGGCCGGGCGGCCGTTGGCGGTACGTCATGGGCGCGCCCGACGGGACGAAGAGCGCCTTCCGGGGGGAGTACCGCGAGGTCGTCGCGCCGGAGCGGGTCGTCCAGACCTTCGAATGGGAGCCGATGGCCGGGCACATCTCGGTCGAGACGGCGACCTTCACCGAGCGCGACGGACGCACGCTGCTCACCGTGCGATCGAAGTTCTCGTCGAAGGAGGAGCGCGACGGAATGGTGGCGAGCGGGATGGAGTCGGGCCTGCGCGAGACCCACGACCGGTTCGCCGAGCTGCTCGCGGAGCTTCGCGACTAGCGCGCCTCGGGCTACCGGCGTCGAGATCCTCTCGGCGCCGGTAGTCTTCGCGGCGTGGCTCAGCTGACCAAGCCTGGTCAGATCGTCATCCTGAACGGCGCGCCGCGGTCCGGGAAATCGAGCATCGTGATCGCGATACAGGAGACCTTCGAAGGTATCTGGATGAATCTCGGCGTCGACGTGTTCGTCACCGAGGTCACCCCAATGCGCTACCGCCCGGGCATGGGCCTTCGTCCCGGCGAGGAGGGTCACCGGCTCGCGCCACTCGTTCCGACGCTTTACGAAGCGATGTACGAGTCGATCGCCGCCCACAGCAGAGCCGGCCTCAACGTCGTCACCGACGTCGGGCATTACGACGAGACCCTCCTGAGGAACAGCGCCCGGCGCCTTTCGGGACTCCCGGTGCTCTTCGTGGGGATCCGCTGCCCCATCGAGGTGATCATGGAGCGACGCAACGCCGGCCAGGCCGGACGAGAGGGCGGGTATCTGACCGGATCGGCGAGCGGCGAGATACCCGCGCCGATCCTCCGCTGGCAGCGCCAGGTCCACATTCCGGGCATCTACGACCTCGAGGTGGACACATCGCTGCTCACTCCGATGGAGTCCGCGACCGCGATCCGGCGGCGCCTCGACGACGGGCCGCCGCCGTCGGCCTTCCGGCGGCTTGCGGAGGGATCCGAATCACTGAGCTAGCCGCCGGTAACCCCGGCGAGTAGTCGGTATTCGGACATGAGCGCCTCCGTCCGCCGGAGCTCTCCGGCGAGGTGCTCGCGGAAACGGTCGGCAAAGGCATTCTCCAGCACCGGCTGATTCGCCAGCGCCGCGGCGTAGCGGTCGCGGAAGTAGGTCAGGTTGGCATACAGATCCGTGGCATGCGATGGCGGTGTCCGGGTCAACATTTTGAATTTCTGCTCCTTATCCCAGAGCACCGGAACCGAGAAGAGGAACGGATCCCGTCCCGCGGTGAACAGCCTGTTCCGCTCGGCGTCGTGCAACGGATACGTGGCGATGAGCGCTCCCGGGCCCGTGCTGAGCCAGCGATCGTTCATCGTTCGCACGATGTCGTGATTCCGAGAGGCGTCGAGCGCGTCGTCGATCGGCCGCTCATTGCCTGCCTCGTAGAGGCGGACGAACGTGTTGGCGGGAAATGAGAAGTCCGACATTCGTCTCAATGCGATGGCTCGAATGACGCTGACGACATCCATAGCCACACTCATTGGGCCAGATGCGCGAGCCTCTTTTGGATCCCATACGCCGGCCACGGCCAGCGCGTTGTGCGCGACGTGGCTGCAGTTGTTCGTGTACGCGTCCCAGGTGTAGCCGCTCGTGCGCGCGCGCTCGTTCACCGCGTTGAGGTAGCCGATCGCTCGCCCCAGCGCCTCCCGGCCGAGCGGCAGCCGCGCGGAGTAGGCAGTGCGGGCGAAGTTCATCGCGAAGTCAGTCCCGATCGAATGCCGGACGACGAGCTCTTGGAGCGGCGTTCCCGGCGGCTTCCGCCGCACGAGCTCGGCCGCGACCGCGATGCCACCGAACCACCCGGCCGCCGCCGCCCTTCGGACCGCCGACTCGTAGAACGAGTCGTCGAGGATCTCCCCGGCTCGCAGGCCACCCCGGAAGAACTCCGGACGGCCCGGGATCGCGACCCAGTTCACGTTCGTGAAAATGCGGTTGACGCTGACGCCGACACCCGACTCCGGCCGCGAAAGGTCCGCGCCGGCCGCGGCGAGGCGGAGACGCGGATAGGCCGCGTCGGGGTCGATCTCCGCGCCGTTCATGAAAATCGCCGCGTGCCCGCCCCACCCGCCGGGGGTGTCGCCCCGCTTGCGGTACTGCGTGACGGCGCACGCCTCGATGTAATAGGGGAAGAGAGTGTTGTAGACGCGCTGCGTGTCGATTTCGCCCACCGCTTGTTCGACGTGAGAGTAGGGCGAGGCCAGCGTGGGAGCCCAGGATGGCCCGCTCAAAAAGCAAAGGAGACAGAACGATGCGATTCCTGATGTACGAGGTCGGCGCCAACACGAACAACCCGCCCAGCCCGGCGCTCATGGCCGAGATGGGAAAGCTGATCGAGGAGACGACCAAGGCGGGCATCCTGCTGGCGACGGGCGGCCTCGGCGCGCACAGCACCCGCGTCCGGTCAGCAAGCGGAAAGCTCTCGGTGACCGATGGACCCTTCACCGAAGCGAAGGAGCTGACTGGCGGGTTCGCGCTCGTCGAGGTGAAGACGAAGGAAGAGGCGATCGAGTGGGCCAAGCGGTTCCGCAAGATCGTCGGCGAGGGCGAGTCGGTGGTCCAGGAAGTCTTCGGGGGCTAGTGCTTCAATCGGTCGCTGTGACGACTGCCGACGCGCACCGCGCGATCGACGCGGTGTGGAGGATCGAGTCACCGAGGCTGATCGCGGGCCTTGTGCGCATCGTCCGCGATGTGGGACTCGCCGAGGACCTGGCGCAAGACGCTCTCACCGCCGCCGTCGAGCAGTGGCCTGAGTCAGGCGTTCCGGACAACCCGGGCGCCTGGCTCATGGCGACGGCGAAACATCGCGCGATCGACCGACTGCGCCGAAACGAGCGGTTGGACCGCAAGCACGAGGAGCTCGGACGCGAGCTGGAGGCTGCGCAGAAGATGGCCACGGCGGTTCCGGAAAGCGGCGGCGACTTCGGTGACGACCTCCTTCGCCTGGTCTTCATCGCCTGTCACCCGGTCCTGTCGACGGAGGCGCGCGTCGCGTTGACGCTCCGCTTGCTCGGAGGACTTACGACGGACGAGATCGCGCGCGCTTTCCTCGTACCCGAGCCGACCATCGCACAGCGCATCGTCAGGGCGAAACGGACGCTCACCGAGGCGCACGTCCCGTTCGAGGTCCCCGCGGGAACCGATCTCACGGCCCGCCTGGACTCGGTCCTCGGCGTGATCTACCTCGTGTTCAACGAGGGCTACTCCGCGACCGCGGGCGACGACTGGATGCGGCCGGCGCTGTGCCTGGACGCGCTCCGCCTCGGCCGCCTCGTCGCGGACCTTTTGCCGCGCGAGCCGGAGGCCCATGGCCTCGTCGCCCTCATGGAGATCCAGGCATCGCGGACGAACGCGCGCCTCGGACCCGCGGGCGAGCCGATCCTCCTCCTCGATCAGAACCGCGGGAAGTGGGACCAGATCCTCATCCGTCGCGGTCTTGCGGCGCTCGCCCGCGCCGAGGCGCTCGGCGGTGCGCTCGGGCCGTACACGCTGCAGGCCGCGATCGCGGCGTGCCATGCGCGAGCGCGCACCGCGGCGGAGACGGACTGGGCCCGGATCGCCGCGCTCTACGACGCGCTCGCGCAGCTCGCGTACTCGCCGGTCGTGGAGCTGAATCGCGCCGTGGCGTACGGGATGGCGTTCGGCCCCGCGGCAGGCCTCGCGCTCGCCGACGCGCTCGTCTCCGAGCCGTCGCTCCGCTCCTACCACCTCCTCCCGAGCGTGCGCGGCGATCTCCTCGCGAAGCTCGGCCGCTCGGCCGAAGCCCGTAGAGAATTCGAGCGCGCGGCCGCGCTCACCCGCAACGCCCGCGAGCGCGAGCTGCTGCTCGAGCGCGCCCTAGCATGCTCGCGATCGTGAGGCCGAGGGCATCG
>VBIZ01000200.1 GCA_005880575.1 Chloroflexota bacterium
CACCTTCGCGATCGCGTCTGCGATCAGCGCGGCCGCGGGCTCGTCGCCCGCTGCTCGCGCGTCGATGAACGCGGGGTCGACGTCGCGGAAGTACGTCACCACGCGCTCGGCCGCGTAGAAGCCGCGGAGCTCTCCATACGTGCGCTCACCGCGCGGGCCGGGAGACGGCAGCCGCTGCTTGCTCACGGCCTTCAGCAGTACCGCAGGATCCTGCGCGGCGATCCCTTCGCGTAGAGGCGCGTATTCCGCGGCGACCCACGGCTTCGGGTAGCCGAGAGCGGGGTCCTCGAGTACGAGGCCGCGCACGAGCTCCGGGGCGTCGCCCGCGGCTACGAGCGCGGCCAGCGCGCCGAGCGAATGTCCGATGAGGACGGACGGCTCCTTCGCGATCTCGCGCAGCATCCGCAGCGCGTCGTCGGCGAACGCGCGCAACGAGTATCCGGTCGCGCGCCCGCTCTTGCCGTGGCCGCGCGCGTCGTATGCGATCGCGCGGTAGCGGGTCGCGAGGCGCGGGAAGATGTTCTCCCAGTCCTCCGACCGCGCGAGGCTCTGATGCATGAGCACGATCGGTGGCTCGCCGGGTGCGCCGCCACTCGAGTCGTAATGTGCGAGCTTCGGCTCGCCCTTCAGGGTGCGCGCGCGCGGGAGGCGCTTCGGCATGAGCTAGGTCCCCACCGGCGAGGCCGCCGGCCGCATCGCGAGCCATCCGCCGATCACGATGTTCCACCCCCATGTCGTGACCGTCAGAAATCTCTGGATCAGTCCGCCGACGGAGCTGAGGGGCGCGCCGGTGTCGCCGACGTAGCGTGGCCCGAGCGCCACGAAGAGTCCGAGGATCGCGAGGGACGCGAGTGCGGTCACCACGGTGTAGGGCGCGAGCCGCTGCCACGTGTCGTCCTCGTTCATCCTGCCGGCGAGGAAAAAGAGGCCGATGCCGAACGCGAGCGATCCACCGATGAATCCGAGAACGTGAAGGAGGCCGCTCAGGGTGTGCACCGGTCCGACGTCGGCCAGGAAGGCCGCCGCGAAGAGCGTCCCGAACCCGCGGACGACAAGCAGGGCTGGTCCGATCGCATTTCCGGGAGGAAGGATTCGCTGGAGCAGAGATGCGAACACGACGGTCGTCGCGCCGCCGGCGGTGAGGCCCAGCGTCACAAGTGATCCATGCGGGCCAAGCTGCGCGGCGCTGATCAGATCACGGGTCGCGTCGTAGCCCGGGGTGACGACACCCGAAATACCGACACCGAGCAGGACAAAAACCCCGCCCAGGATCGCCGCCGTCGCTGCAAGGCGCGCATATGAAGCGGGCATTGCCGCGCAGTATCGCGAATGTGAGCGAGAATCCGCGCATTGACAAAACGAGTGCGCCTTGACCAGCTGCTGGTGCAGCGTGCGCTCGCGCCGAGCCGCGAGCGGGCGCAGGCCCTCATCCTGGCGGGCGCGGTGCGGGTCGATGGCGACCGCGCCGACCGGGCGGCCGCGCCGGTGCTCGAGGACGCGGACGTCGCCGTCGACCCCGGTCCCAGGTATGTCTCGCGCGGCGGCGACAAGCTGGCCGGCGCGCTTGAGGCGCTCGGGCTGGACGTCTCGGGGAAGATCGCGATCGACGTCGGCTCGTCGACCGGCGGGTTCACCGACGTCCTGCTGCAGCGGGGCGCGACCCGGGTTCACGCCGTCGACGTGGGCAAGGGCCAGCTGGCCTGGAAGCTACGTCAGGATCCGCGGGTCGTGGTGCATGAGGGCGTGAACGCGCGCGAGGGCGTCCCGATCGACGAGTCGGTGGACATCCTTGTCGCCGACGTCTCGTTCATCTCGCTGCGCCTTGCGCTGCCCCCGGCCCTCGCGAAGCTTCGCGACGGCGGCGACCTCGTAGCGCTGGTGAAGCCGCAGTTCGAGGCCGGTCGCGACGCCGTCGGCAAGGGCGGGGTCGTGCGCGAACCCGAGGCGCGCGCGGCTGCGGTGATCGCCGTCGCGCGCGATCTGGTCTCGCGCGGGCTCGGCGTGGTCGCTGTAACGCCGTCGCCGATCGCCGGACGCGAAGGCAATCGCGAGATCTTCGTGCACGCGCGCAAAGGAGCGGCGACCCTCGGCGCAGACGCCATCGCGGCGGCCGCGCGCGAGGCGTCGGTATGAGGATCGCGATCGGGACCCGCCCGGACTGGCCCGCGTCGCTCGAGGCGGCGAGGGCGGTCACCGACAAGCTGCGAAAGGCCGGTCACGAGCCGATCCAGCTGGCGCTCGATTCGCGTGCCCTGACGAAGGAGGTCGAGAGCGCCGATATCGCCTTCGTCTTTGGAGGCGACGGCACGGTTCTGCGCGCGGCGCGCGCGCTCTCTCCGTTCGAAATCCCGATCCTCGGAATCAACCTCGGTCGGCTCGGTTTCCTCACGATGACGACGATCGATCAATTCGACGAAGCGATGGGCGACGTCCTCGCGGGACGCTTCACGATCGAGGAGCGTGCGCTGCTCGACGCGCGCCTGGTTCGCTCGGGCAAGGAGATCGTGCGTGCGCTCGCCCTGAACGACGTGGTCGTCGCGCGAGGCAAAGAGGTGCGCTCGATAAACGTTGCGGTGCGTGTCGACGGCGAGCCGCTCATCGTCTACTGGGCGGACGGCCTCATCGTCGCGACGGCGACCGGCAGCACGGCATACGGCTTCTCGGTGGGAGGTCCGCTCATCCTCCCCGCCTCGCGCGCCATCACGATGGTCCCGATCGCACCCCACCTGTCGTTCGGCAACGCGGTCGTGTTCGATCCCGACCAGGTGCTCGAGCTCGAGACGCAGGAAGATTCCGTCCTCTCGCTCGATGGACAAGAGGAGCACGACCTCCACGCCGGCGACCTCATCACGGTCCGGCGCTCCCAGACCGTGGCGCGGTTCGCTCGCACCGCGCACGCGCGGCCCTTCGTCGAGCTCTTGCGCGAAAAGATCCTCAAGGAGCCTGGAACATGACGCTCGATACGACCGCCGCGGTCACCGCGATCGCCGCGAAGACCAAGCGACGCCCGAAGATCGCGGTAATCCTGGGGAGCGGCCTCGGCGGCCTCGCCAAGGATGTTCAGGACGCGACGCGGATCCCGTACGGCGAGATACCCGGCTTCAAGCGGAGCACCGCCCCCGGTCACGCCGGCGAGCTCGTGGTCGGGACGCTGTCGGGTAAAGATGTCGCCGTCATGAACGGCCGCATGCACTACTACGAGGGCTACGACATCACCGAGGTTGTCTTTCCGGTCCGGGTGTTCCGCGCCTGGGGCGTCCGCACGATGATCATCACGAACGCGTGCGGCGGGCTCAACCCGGCGTTCAAGGCCGGCGACCTCATGGTGCTGAACGACCACATCAACTTCATGGGGGTGAATCCGCTGCGGGGTCCGAATGACGACAGTCTCGGCCCGCGCTTCCCGGACATGGTCGGCACGTACACGGAGGGCCTTCGCAAGCTCGCGCACTCGGTCGACGGTGACCTCCGCGAAGGCGTCTACGTCGCGGTCGCGGGACCGAACTTCGAGACGCCGGCGGAGCTTCGCATGCTGCGCGGTTTCGGGGCCGACGCGGTCGGCATGAGCACGGTTCCCGAGGTCCTCGTCGCGCGTCACATGGCAATGGACATCCTCGCCATTAGCACCGTCACCGACATGGCGACTGGCATCCCCGGCCAGATCGAGCACGTGACCCACGAGGCCGTACTCGAGGTCGCGAATCGCGCCGGCAATCGTCTCGCCGACGTGATCAAAGGTGTGATCGCGAGGATCTAGCCTCGATGAAAAGCATCCGCGACTTCGGCGTGTTGCCTGAGAACGCGCCGGACGTCAACAAAGAGAATCTTCAGGCCGCGATCGACTGGGCGTCGCCCCGCGGCGCGGCCCTGTACGTCGAACCCGACCCCGAGCCCTATCGCTTAGCCGGCGGAGTCGTGTTGAGGATGAACGCGTCCCTCGTCGGGGCGCATGGTCCGGTGGGACGCGGGACGAAGCATCCGACCAAGGCGCAGCCGGTCGGCAGCGTGATCGCCACCGAGGACGAGACCGGGCCCCTCCTGGTTGTGGAGCACGCGACGCAGGTCCGTGGGATCCAGTTCTGGTATCCGAAGCAGACGCTTTCGGACCCGGAACGAATCATCGCCTACCCGCCGACGATCCAGGCGTCAAGGACGAACAGCGCTCAGGGCGTGACCCTCTCGGCCCTGACGTTCTACGGCGAATACGTCGCGATCGACTTCAACTGCTCGCCCACGATGATCTGCGAGCAGCTCGTGATCGAGCATTGCCGCGGTTATCCGCTGTCCGGCGAGTTCGTCCGGATCGACCATTGCTATGACATTCCGCGCATCCTGCACTGCCACGCGAACCCTGCGAACATGCGGTTCTTCGCGAGTGGGTTTTCGAAGAAGGTGATCGACAGTGTGGTGGCTCGCGCGACGTTCGCGTACGCGATCGATCACACCGACGACGCCCAGGTGATCGACGTGTTCAGCTTCGGGACCGGCGGCGGTATCAGGCTCGGTGCCGCGAGCTACGGGCAGCTCACCAACTTCAACTTCGATTGCGTGACCGTCGGCATTCACAAGCTCGGGGATCGGGACTTCAACCGGAACTGGCAGATCGCGCAGGGGTCGATCACGGCGAACGCCGGACCGCGGCTCGCCGACGTGCATCCCGTCATCGTCGAGGGCCAGGGACATACGGCGATGACGAACGTCGAGGCGTTCAGCGGCGATAACGGCGCGTTGACGAATTTCGGAGCGTCGCACGACTTCATGCTGGTGCGCGGCGACAAGCGCCTGACGGTCAGCGTGGTCGGATCGCGCATGCGGAACTACGAAGCGGCCGATCCGATCACCGTCGAGAACCCGAGGGCACTCGTTCGCATGGTGGCGTGCGTGGACAAACACGAGCGCCTCCTGGAGGGGACCATTGGGAAGCCCTAGATCGGAATGCGGCTAGCCGTGCGCGTCGTCGAGCTCATCGAGCGCAAGCGCGACGGTGGAAAGCTCACTGCGGACGAGATCGACGCGCTCGTGCAGGGATACACAAAGGGCGACGTACCCGACTACCAGATGTCGGCGTTCTGCATGGCCGTCGTCTGGCGCGGCATGGATGCGAAAGAAACGGCGGCGCTCACCGCGTCGATGGTGCGGTCGGGCGAGCGCCTCGACCTCTCGCGTTTCGGGCGCGTCGTCGACAAGCATTCGACCGGCGGCGTGGGCGACAAGACCACCCTCGTCGTCGCGCCGCTCGTCGCGGCGTGCGGCGTGCCTGTTGCAAAGATGAGCGGCCGCGGCCTTGGGTTCTCCGGCGGTACGCTGGACAAGCTCGAGTCGATCCGCGGGTACCGCGTCGACCTCACGACCGAGGAGTTCCTCGCGCAGCTCGGGCGCATCGGGATCGTGGTCACCGGACAGACCGCG
>VBIZ01000201.1 GCA_005880575.1 Chloroflexota bacterium
GGCGACCGCCTCGTCGCGCGAGCGGTTCAGGTTCTTCCGCGAGTAGCTCTCGCTCGCTGACGCGAACACCGCGATCTCGCGCGTGCCGCTTGCAAGCGCGCGCTCCAGGCCGGTTTCGTTGGGCACCAGGGCGGTGTAGCGGACGCCGGCGCGGGGCTTGAGCCGCTTCATCAGCTCCTCCGCATCGGCGAGCTGCGGGACGGCCTTCGGGCTCACGAAGCTCGTCGCCTCGATCGCGCTGTGACCGGCGTCGGCGAGCCGCTCGAGCAATTCGAGCTTCACGTCCGTCGAAAGAGTGCGGTCCTCGGCCTGAAGACCGTCGCGCGGCGCGACCTCCACGATGCTGATGCGCTCGGGTCTCACAAGAGGCACGGTCGCGTATCGTCGCACGGATGCAGCGGCCGAAAGGAAACGACGTCCGGCGCGCCACCTTCGACGGACCGCCCGAGCTCGCCGCGTTCTTTCGCAACGGGCGCCTCGAGACGATCCCGGCCGCGCGCGAGCGCCGTCAGGCCCTGCTCGCGCACGTCGCGGAGAGGTTTGCAACGGGACGCGAGTACGGCGAGGACGAGGTCAACCGCATCCTGCAGGGCGTGCACGCCGATCACGCCACGCTCCGTCGCTATCTCATCGATGCCGGTCTGCTCCGTCGCGACCACGGCGTCTACCGGCGGGCTTAGTGGAGTTTCAAGAGGTCGTTCGCAAGCGGAAGATGGTGCGCAGCTTCGAAGATCGTCCGATCCCGCGTGAGGTCGTCGAGCGGATCGTCGCGAACGTGCAGAAAGCGCCGTCCGCGGGGTTCAGCCAGGGCTGGGGCTTTCTCGTGCTCGAGGGGCAGGACGCCGCGCGCTACTGGAACGAGCTCTGGCCGCAGGAACGGCGCTCCGAGTGGGGTTGGCCCGATCTCTTCAACGCGCCGCTTCTCATCGTGTGTCTCAGCAACAAGCAGCAGTACCTCGCACGGTATGCGGAGTCTGACAAAGGCTGGACCGACATGGACGAAAAGCGCTGGCCGGTGCCGTATTGGGACGTCGACACGGGCATGGCAGCGCTGCTTGCCCTTCTGACCGCAGTCGACGCGGGACTCGGCGCGGTCTTTTTCGGGGTCTTCGACCAGGCGAAGCTCCGCGAGACGTTCGGTATCCCTGGTGATTACACCGCGGTCGGCGTCGTCGCCGTCGGCTATGCGAAGCCGGTGGACCGGCCCTCACCGTCGCTGAAACGCGGACATCGCGCCACCGCGGACGTCGTGCGCCGCGGCCGCTGGTCTTAGCTAGCCCTTCACCGCGCGCGACCCGGCCTTCGCGAAGAGCGCCTTCATCTCGCGATTGAACGCGGGTATGTCGTCGGGCTTGCGGCTCGTCACCCAGTTCTTGTCGACGATGACCTCCTGGTCCTCCCACTGGCCGCCGGCGCAGCGGATGTCGTCCTGAAGCGTGTAGTAGCTCGTGAGTCGACGTCCCTTGACGAGCTTGGCCGACACCAGGAGCCACGGCGCGTGGCAGATCGCGGCGATCGGCTTACCGGCCGCTTCGATCTGCTGGACGATCTCGCGTGCGTTGGTGTCCATGCGCAACACGTCTGCGTTCAATGCGCCGCCCGGGAGCATGACCGCGTCGAACTCCTCTGGCTGCGCGTCTTTGAGCAGCATGTCCACAGCGAAGCGGTCGTCCTTCTCGTCGTGTTTCATGCTTTGGATCTGGGGCTTGGGCGCCAGCAGCACCGTATCGGCGCCCGCCTCCTCAAGTGAGAGGCGTGGAAGCGTGAGCTCCACCTTCTCAACTCCGTCCGTCGCCAGGATCGCGACGCGCACGCCCTTCAGAGGCAGATCCGCCATGGCCGCACCTCCCGCTCCGGTCCCTGCCGCAAGGAAGATGCCCGATCAGATGACGCGCAGTAACGCGACGGCGACGACTCCGACGATCACGCCCCCGAGCAGGCTCCGCCGCCAGGCGACCGTCGCGACGACGAGGGCCGCAGCGATTGGCTCAGCGCCGTGTGTGAGCGTGCCGGCCGGAGCGACGACCGCCGGCCCCACGAGAGCGGCGATGATCGCGACGGGGAGCGCTTCGAGATATCGCGACGCCGCGGGCGGCAGCCGACCGCGGATCGTGACGACGAACGGTGTGGACCGGACGAGGAACGTCGCGAGGGCCGAGCCGCCGATCGCGATCCAGATCATCGGCGCGTGACGACCGCGATCAGCGGCGCGAGAGCGCCTGCGGTGATCACGGCGACCGTCGACGCCCCCGCGAGGGCGAGGCCGCCCGCCACCACCGCCGCGACGACGGCGATGACCGCTTCGGATCGATGCCGGATCGCGAGCACGACGATCCCCGTGAAGGTTGCGGTGATGGCGAAGTCGATCCCAAGCCGCCGCGGGTCGCCGATCGCGCTTCCGATGGCGATCCCGGCAAGCGTCGCGAGATTCCAAAGCACGTAGAGCGAGACCGCGAACGCGAAGTAGTAGGCGAGGCTCCGGCCACCGCGGCGGAAGTACCCCGTGGTCATGGCGAAGCTCTCGTCGGTCAGGACGAACCCCGCGACGAGGCGTCCGGCGAGCGGCAGCCGTTGAAGCTGCGCGCGCAGCGACGTGGCCATCAGAAGGTGCCGCAGGTTGATGAAGAGCACGCTCGCGATGACGATCGCGGCCGGCGCCGATTCGGAGAACAGCTGGACCATCGCGAATTGCGATGCGCCGGCGAAGACCAGAACGCTCATCGCCGCGACTTGCACCGGTTCGAGGCCGGATTGCCGCGCAACAACGCCGAAGGTCGTTCCGACGACGAGAACCGTCCCCATGACGGGCCATCCCTCGGCCACCGCGAGGCGCGCGGCGTCTCGGTCCTCGCGCGAGAGGTGGATCAGGCCTGATCCACCTCGAACTCCGCGAGCCGCTGGCCGCGTTCGACCTGCTGTCCGACGCTCGCGAGGACCCGTGTCACCTTACCGTCGGCGGGCGCCTCGACGCGGAGCTCCATCTTCATCGCCTCGACGACGAAGAGGAGGTCGCCGCGACGCACGTGCCGATCCGCCACGGCCGAGGCGGAGATGACGAGGCCGGGCATCGGCGCCGCGACCTCGGCGCCGGCCGTCGCTTCGACTTCGCGTTCGCGCGGTCCGGTCTCGAGCTCCCACGTCGCGCCGCCCACGCTCGCCCAGACCACGCCGTCGCTCGCCGCGGCGGCGGCCTGGGAACCGTCGACCAGCCAGCGGTGAGCCTCATCGACCGCGGCGACGCGGTGGCCCGCGTACGTGTACGGCCCGCTCCCGGAGAGGCGCACGGCCTGCTCGCGCGCACCTTCGCGGAGCACGATCGTCGTCGCGCTGCCCTCGCCGATGCGCCAGGCGCCGGCGCCGGTCCACGGGTCGCGACGGTCGCGGGCACCGGCGGCCACCACCGCTGCCGCAACGGCGTACGCCTCGTCCGGGGCCGCAGTCGGCGCTGCGACGAGCTCCGGAAGGATGCCCTCCACCAGCTCGGTGTGGAACGAGATCGTGCCCTGCTTATTGAACTTTCGAACCAGAGCGCGGAGGAAGCCCAGGTTCGTCCGAACCCCCAGGATCTCGGTCTCGTCGAGAGCGTTTGAGAGCATGCCGAGAGCGATGCGGCGGTCGCCTCCGAACGCGATGACTTTGGCGAGCAGTGGGTCGTAATGCCGCGTGATCACGTCGCCTTCCTCGTAGCCGGCGTCGACCCGCACCCCGGGGCGCGCCGGCCACCGCACGTGCACGAGCCGGCCGGTCGACGGAAGGAATCCGGCGGCCGGATCCTCGGCGTACACGCGCGCCTCGACCGAGTGCTGTCTGCCGTGTTGCCTGGCCTGAAAGTCGAGCTGCTCGCCCAGCGCGATGCGCAGCTGCTGCTCGACAAGATCCAGGCCGAAAACCATCTCCGTAACGGGATGCTCCACTTGGAGCCGTGCGTTCACCTCGAGGAAGAAGAAACTCCGATCGTCGACTACGAATTCGACCGTCCCCGCACCCCGATAGCCCGCCTCTCGCGCGATCGCGATCGCCGAGTCCGCCATGCGTTGGCGACGCTGGTCGCTACCGAGCGGCGCGGGCGCCTCTTCAACGATCTTCTGGTGACGCCGCTGCGCCGAGCAGTCGCGGTCGCCAACGCTGATGACGGTCCCGTGGTCGTCCGCGAGGATCTGTACTTCGACATGCCGCGCGTGCTCGACCAGGCGCTCGAGAAGCAGGCGCTCGTCGCCGAACGCCGCGGTCGCGATGCGCCGCGCACGGGCGAGCGCGTCGCGAAGTTCACGCTCCTCGCGGACGGTCTGCATCCCGATGCCGCCGCCTCCGGCGACCGGCTTGATGATCACCGGGTAACCGACGGACCGCGCTCCGAAGACGAACGCCTCGTCGCTCTGATCGTCGCCGCGATATCCGGGCAGGACCGGGACGTTCACGCGCTCGGCGAGCGCTTTCGCCTCGGCCTTGTCGCCAAGGGCCGCGAGCACGTTCGCCGGCGGCCCCACGAACCGCATGCCGGCGGCGTCGACGGCGCTCGCAAACTCCGGTCGCTCGGCGAGGAAGCCGTAGCCCGGGTGCACCAGGTCGGCCTTCGCCTCGCGCGCGGCTGCGATCACCCGATCGATCGCCAAGTACGACTCGATCGCGGGCGCAGGCCCGATACGGATCGCGGCGTCGGCCTCGCGGACGAATGGGAGGTGAGCGTCGGCATCCGAATACGCGGCGACCGTGCGCATGCCCATGCGCTTCGCCGTGCGGAAGATCCGTCGCGCGATCTCGCCGCGGTTCGCGACCAGGAGCGTCGTCACCAGCGCGGGTCGCGCCGTTCGAGGAACGCGCGCAAACCCTCCTGCCCCTCGCGGCTCACGCGGATCTCGGCGATCCGCTTGACCGTGAGCTCCGCGACCTCGTCGATCGGCCGCGCCTCGACCTCGCGGACGAGTCGCTTCGCCGCGTTCACGGCCTTCGGGCCGCCGGAGACGATCGCGTCGAGCACCCTGCCCACCGCGGCGTCCAGGTCCGATGGCTCGACGAGTCTCTCGACGAGTCCGATCTCGTGAGCGCGCTTCGCATCGATCCGCGAGCCGGTCACGAACAGCGCGGTCGCCCGCGCCGCTCCGATCTTGCGGACGACATACGGCGACACCACGGCCGGGAGGATGCCGAGGCGCGTCTCAGTGAACGCGAAGCTCGCCTCGGTCGACGCGACGGCGATGTCCGCGACGGCGACGAGGCCCGCGCCTCCGCCGATCGCCGCCCCCTGCACGCGCGCGACGAGGGGCATCTCGAGGTCGTAGAGCGCGCGGAACATGCCCGCGAGCGCTTTCGAATCCGCAATGTTGT
>VBIZ01000202.1 GCA_005880575.1 Chloroflexota bacterium
GATAAGAAGAGTGCGGTCACCGCGACCGGTCTCGCCCACGATCGTGGGCGGTCCGCCGTCGACGGTCAGCGCTTCGGCCGCGATGCCGCCACGCTTCTTCGTTCGGTCGAGGACGATGCGGGCGGTCTCGGGTATCCCGATCCCCTGTGCGGAGACGGTCGGTTGGCGGATCAGGACTTTGAGCTCGTCGATGTATTCGCGTTCGCGGGCGCGCACGAACGCGTCGAACTGCGCGAAGCTCGTCACGCCCGAAGGTTAGCTTCAGGTCGGAATGGTCGTCGTTCGGGTCTTGCTCTTACCGAGCTCGCACCACGGCGAGTACGGGGTGATCTCGATCCAGCGTTGCTGGCAGAGGTAGTGGACGACACCGTCGAGGTCCTCGATCGTCTCGCGCTTGTAGACCCTCGCACGCGGGATCATGTAAATGCAGTCGCCGCAGTTCGCCGGGCGCGCCGGCCGCGGCCGTCGCGACGCGCGCGCGGCTGCCAGCGCCAGCGCAAGGCCCCCAAGGGCCAGGACGAGAAGGACGAAAACGACGAAGAAGACACCAAAACTACCCAATCCGACGCGGCCTCCCGCCCGTATTCACCTTAGCAGGAGGTCTTCCCGTCATGACGAGGCTCCGCGCACTTTTCCTTGCCGCGTTGTTCGGCGGTCTCACCCTCGCGGCCTGTGGCAATACGGGCAGCGGTGGGCCGGGCGGCGCACAAACCTCCGCGGCTCCGGCAACGGCGGCGCCGGCTCTCGGGACGAACGAGCCGACGAAGCAGTACCCGACAAAATCGTCCGGCGACCCATACTCGGATTCTGGCTACTAGATTCGGGATACATATCGGTCACCTCGGCGGCCCGCTCGATGAAATGCGTCGCCTCTGGCGCTTCGCCGACGAGCGAGGGTTCGACTGGTTCTCGGTCTCGGATCATTTCCAGGAGACACCGCCGCAGGGCGGGGACGTCGATTGCTTCGAATCGATCGCCACGTTGACGGCCGCGGCCGTCGAGACGACGAAGGTCCGCGTAGGTTGCCTCGTCTTCTGCGTCGGGTACCGGCATCCGGGTGTTCTCGCGAAGGCGCTCACCACGATCGATCACCTCTCGGGTGGCCGCGCCGAATGCGGCCTCGGGGCTGGATGGGATGACGTCGAGTTCGCCTCCTACGGCATCCCGTTCCCCGCGATCGGCGAGCGCGAGGATCAGCTCGAGGAATACGCCGAGGCGCTGCGACTCCTGTTCGACCAACGCCGCGCCGATTTCAAAGGTGAGCACTACTCGTTCGTGAACGCGCCGAACAACCCCAAGCCGCTGCAGAAACGGCTGCCCATATGGATCGGGGGTGGCGGCGAGAAGCGGACCCTGCGGACGGCGGCGCGGTTCGCCGACGGCTGGAACGCGCCGTACCTCGCGCCGCTCGAGTGGAAGCGCAAGAGCGAGGTTCTCGACGCATGGTGCGTGAAGGTCGGTCGAGATCCGAGATCCATCGCGCGCACGATCAACGTCGGCTTCTACATGGGCGCCGATGCGGCAGCCGCGAAGCGTCAGGAGGCGGTCTACCAAAAGCACTGGTCCAGCTTCACTCACGGGGTGGTGACCGGATTCCTGCGGGGGACAACGCGCGAGGCGCAGGACGTCATCGCGTCATACGCGGAGGCGGGCGCATATCGCATCAACATCGCGGTTCGTGAAGGACCCTACGACTGGGATGCACTCGAGGCCTTCGCGAGCGACGTGATGCCACGGTTCGCCTAAAACCACGAGGAGGTCGTCTCATGCGCCAGATGCTCGTCGCGCTCTTGGTCATCTTCATCGTCGCCGCGGTCGGCGGTACGGCCTGCGGTTCGGGCGGCGGTGGCGGCGGCCAAGGCTCGCCCGCGCCCACGTCCGGCTATTAGCGGGGGGCCGCGTGTCCGCGTCCATCCGTTCACGGCGGAGGGAGCGAACGGAAGGTGGACGGTCCGTTGGCGGATAGGCAACGAGGGTGATCTGCCGCTGCGGTTACTGAATGCGCAGTGCCCGCACTCTCAGTTCAAGTCCGCCGACACAACTTTCGATGTGGAGATCGGACCGCGAGCGGAGACGGATGTCCGGATCCTCGTCCGCTTTGCCGAATCCCCTGGCGTCATCGTCGAGAACGCGTTCCTCATCCTCCGCCTCCGGGAGAAGGGCGAATGGCGTGTGCTGGCTCGCGTGCGCGTGACCGCCGGCCCGCGCGGTGAGCCGCTCGCCGGCGACTCGGTCGTCGTTACGACCCAGAGGGTCGGAGCGCACTAGCCGCTGGCACCGTGGGTGCATTCGGGTGTTTGCGAAGTGAGCGCTCCGATCAGTCCGCCGCCGGTGACCGAGTACCGGCCCGAGTACATCCCGGCGTACCTCTCGAACGGCCTTATCGGCCTTCGCGTGGGCCGCATCCCGCTGGTCGAAGGGCTCGCGATGGTGAACGGGCTCGCCGCGGTCCATCCGACCGATCGCGTCGAAAGCTTCGCCCGCGCGCCGTATCCCGTGGCCGGCGAGATCGCGATCAACGGCGTGAAGCTGAGCGAACACGTCGATCGCGCGCGTTTCGTCGAGCAGCGCTACGACTTCGGAAGCGGAGAGCTCACCAGCCGATTTCGGTTCGACGTCGGAGGAGTCACGGCGGAGGCCGAGTCGCTGGTCTTCTGCAGCCGCACGCAACCCACCCTTGTCCTGCACGAGCTGCGCGTGACGGTCGACACCGCATGCGACCTGTCGGTCGCGCTTGGGGTCGACCCGTCGGGCATCGCTGGACGATGGAAAAACCGGGAGACGGACACACCCGGCGCGGAGAAACCCGTGGTCGACGGGTCTCTGGAGTGGGAGACGGACGGCGGCCTCACCACCTGCGGAGGGGCGTACGTGACGCGCTTCGAGGGCATCGAGAACGCCAAGCGCGAGCGCGAGGAGCACAACCGAATCGCTCCTCTGCGCACGTCATACACGCTCCGCGCGTCGGCCGGCGGAACGTGCCTTGTCCGCTCGATCGCCTCGCTCGTCGCCAGCCAGATGCACGCGGAACCGCATCGCGAGGCGACGCGACTGGCCGCGGTCGGCGCGAAGCTCGGGTTCGACCGCTTGCGGGAAGAGAACCGCGAAGCATGGCGCGAGCTCTGGCGCGGCCGCGTGAGCCTCGTGGGCGCTTCGCGGCGATGGCAGGCATTTGCCGACGCGGCCTTCTATTACCTCCACGCCTCGGCGCATGGATCTTCCCTCTTCAGCACGTCGATGTTCGGGCTCGCCTACTGGCCCAACTACCACTACTACCGGGGCCAGGTCATGTGGGACATCGAGTCGTTCGTGTTTCCGCCGCTCGCCGTCACGGATCCCCACGCCGCCGACGCGCTCCTCCAGTACCGCACCGACCGCCTACGCGGAGCGCGCCGCAATGCGGCGCTCAACGGATATCGCGGGCTGCAGTTTCCATGGGCGAGCGGTCCGTTGAACGGTGAGGAGATGATCCGCGTCTCCGCGCCGCTCATCACGCTCGAGCAGCACATCAGCCTCTCGGTGGCGCTCGCGTTCGCGCGCTACGTTCACGTGACCGGCGACCTCGACTTCCTGCGGGAGCGCGCGTGGCCGGTGCTCGAAGGCGTCGCCGAATGGATCGCCTCGCGCGTCCGCCGCACCGATCGGGGCTATGAGATCGAGGGGGTCATCGGGATCGCGGAGCAGCGCGAGGAGCCTGTGGACAACGCCGCCTACGTGAACATGTCGGCGAAGGTCGTCCTGGCAGAGGCCGCGGCGGCCGCCCGGCGACTGGGTCGGCAGGACGCGCCGCGCTGGGAGGCGATCGCCGAAGATCTCTTCATCCCATGGGCGAACGGGATCATCCTGAATCACGATCGCTTCACCTCGGCTGAGCGCGGCGTCACCGGCGCGACGCCCGAGGCGCTCGCCGCGCTTTTTCCCGTCGGTTACGTCGTCGCCCCGGAGACCGAGCGAGCGACGATCGAGTTCTACCTGGAACGGATCGACGACTTCATCGGTCATCCAATGCTCTCGGCGCTGCTCGGGGTGTACGCCGCGTGGATCGGCGAGCGCGAGCGATCGCTCGATCTTTTCGAGCGCGGGTACGCCGAGTTCGTCAATGAGCCGTTTTGGGAGACGGATGAGTTCAGCCGAAAGCGCTTTCCCGAGAAGCCGCGCGTCGGTCCCTTCCAGGCGAATCTCGCCGGTTTTCTCTCCGCATGCCTCTACGGACTTCCGGGGATCCGGGTCGGCCAGGACGAACCCTGCGAGTGGGCTCGCCGTCCGGTCACGCTGCCTTCGGGCTGGAACGCGATCGAGGTCGAGCAGCTTTGGATCCGTGACCGGCCGGCACGGCTCTACGCCGCCCATGGCGCGCAGCGTGCGGACCTTCGCGTTTCATCGGACTAGGCTTTTCCGAATGAACGCGGAGGATCGCACCGTCATGGAGCGGATGCGGGGCTGACGCGGCAACTGAAGCCTCGGCTTCGAAGAGACCACGGGTATGGTCTCCAACGTGCTCGAAGTGGATGAAGACGACCTCCTGAAACGGGTCAAGACGTTCAAGAAGAAATACCCGGACGACCCTGAATACAAGAAGCTGCGCGCCGCGTTGCCTGGGGACTGGCCGCTCTAGACCCTTGCGGGAAGCCGCACCGCGGGATGGCGTAGCTCGATCTTCCCCGTCTTGCCGTTCCAGTAGGAGCTGCGCTGGCCGGTCATCGCCTGCACGTGACCGTCCCACTCGAAGTTGAACGCCTCGAGTCCCAGCCGAACCGCGCGGCGGCACTTCTCGCGAGTTTCGTCGTCGGTCGCGTAGCGGCGGATCGCCTCGATCTGGCGGTCGCCATGCCCGGTGTCCTGCTCCGCGTGGAGCTCGTACGTCGCCGCCGCGCGACGCGAGAAGCCGTAGTGGCCGGTGAGCTCTTTGTACACGCGCGCTGCCGCGCCGTCGGGGCCACCGTGCATCGCCTCGACAAAGGAGAGGAGCGAGATGCCCTCGAGAGCGGATCGGTTCTGGCATCCGGAGCGGATCATCTCGATCGCAGCGAGCGTGCCCGGCGCCGGATCGGCCCCATCGGCCTCCTCGCGAGATTTGCCCGCCTCGTCGAGCATCTGCAGCATGATGTCGACGTGGGTCTTCTCCCCGCCGAGCTCCTCCATGAAGTTCTCCATGACGATGTCCATGAGCGCGTAGTTGCGCTCGCTCGCGACGTTCGTGACGATGTAGCCGAAAAAGATGGGGTTGGTTCTGACGCGGAGGTAGTGCTGTATCTCGCCGAGCACGATCTGCTCCCGAGACCAACGGTGTTCCACGATCCCCTTGAACCACGGGTGATCGGGCATGAATAGCTCGCGCGCCATCCGCCAGAGCTCGTCGATGAACGCTTCGTTGGCCATTTCCCCACTCTATTACTCATGAGCGAACGGCAGCGCGTCGCCTCCGGCTCTCCATATGAGCGGACGATCGGCTTCAGTCGGGCACTTCGCGTGGGGCGAAACGTCTACGTCTCCGGGACCGCGCCCATCTGGCCCGACGGCTCGTGCGACCCGGACCCGGAGATCCAGGCGCGGCGGTGCCTCGAGATCATCCTCGCCGCCCTTGCCGAGGCCGGCGCGGCTCCGCGGCACGTCGTGCGAACGCGAGTCTTTATCACCCAACCGGGTCATGCCGACGCGGTCAGCCGCGCCCACGGCGCGGTCTTCGGCGAGATCCGCCCAGCCGCGACCATGGTCGTGATCGTCGGGATGCTCGACCCGCGGTGGAAAGTCGAGATCGAAGCGGACGCGGTCATCGATTAGATACGGGCGGTCGCCCTAGGCTTCCCCGACGTGGAACCGGGCCTCTATCTGACTTTCTTCTCCGAGGGCGAGCGCTTCGACCGTGAGCTTCCGCCGGTCGGGCCGGTCGAGCACGTCGTGGTCCGCGACCGGATGCTCGTGGCCGATCGAAAGGACGGCCAGACCGACCCGTTCGGCGTCGGCGGTCGGTGGGTCGAGGCCGAGGGCGAGTTCCGACGCGCAACCGGCCAGGAGCCCGGCGGCGTAACGCGCCCGGATCTGCGTATCGGCGCGCCTGAAGGGGTGTACGTGAGATTCGTCTCCTTCGGCGAGGACGCTGAGCACGACCCCATGCCGGAGCTCGGCCCGTATGCCGTCGTCGTCGTGGGCAAACGCGGCGTCGAAGCCGATGG
>VBIZ01000203.1 GCA_005880575.1 Chloroflexota bacterium
GTCCGACGCTTCGGGATCGCATCGGCTCGGAGCGGCCGGCCTACACGGCCGCGGCGGCCGAGGCGGATTCACGTGAATGGGGCGGCGCTGCCTGGCAGCTGCGGTACTTCATCATCGGCGCGCTGGTCGTCCTCATCGCGGTGTTCAGCGTGCCATCCATCCGTGCGCTCACGAGCGGCAGCAGCACCTCGGCCGCCACGGTCGGCGTGGGCACCTCGCTCACGGCACCGAACTGGACGTATAGCGTCGGCAACGTCCGGCGTGTCGCGACTATCGGCGCATCGAAAGCGCGCGGCACCTACGTCGTGGTCCAAGTCGCGGCGACGAACCGGGGACCCGCGAGCGCTCAGCTACTGCCGAGCAACTTTTCGCTCACGACCGCGAG
>VBIZ01000204.1 GCA_005880575.1 Chloroflexota bacterium
CCTCAGCTTCTCGCTTCCGCGCGGCGGCATCGTGGGGGTCATCGGTCCGAACGGCGCCGGTAAGACGACACTCTTCCGCCTCATCACCGGCGAAGAGAAGGTCGATGCGGGAACGCTCCGGGTGGGCGACACGGTGAAGCTCGCCTACGTTTCGCAGACGCGCGACACGCTCGACCCGACGAAGAGCGTCTGGGAGGAGATCTCCGGCGGCGAGGAGAACATCCAGATCGGGGCACGCACTCGGAACGTGCGCGCGTACGCGGCCTCTCTCAACTTCCGGGGCGCGGACCAGCAGAAGAAGGTGGGCGATCTCTCAGGCGGCGAGCGGAACCGCGTCCACCTTGCGAAGCTCCTGCGGTCGGGCGGCAACGTGCTGCTGCTGGACGAGCCGACGAACGACCTGGACGTGGACACGCTGCGCGCGCTCGAGGAGGCGATCCTCGACTTCGCGGGCTGCGTGGTCGTCATCAGCCACGATCGATGGTTCCTCGACCGCGTCGCTACGCACATGCTCATCTTCGAAGGCGATAGCCGTGTCGAATGGTTCGAGGGCAACTACCAGGCGTACGAGGAGCACATGCGCAAGACCGTCGGCACCGACTGGCGGCCGCATCGCATCCGCTACCGGCCGCTCATGCGCGCGTGACGCTCCGGCGTCCACTCCGCATCGTCCTCGTCGCTGCGGCCGCGGCCTTCGTCGCGGTCCTTCTGTTTCCGGCGTTCCTCGCCCTGCGCGCCGACGGCAATCAGATCATCGAGCCGCAGGCCATGGACTACGCGCTGCTCGCCGTCGCCACATCGCTCATCGCGGGCGGTGCGCAGCTCGTGCCCTGGAAAGCGGAGCCGTACATCGCGTTCCTCGGGGTGCTCGGGGCGGCCGCGCTTCTCTTCGGCATCCTCGGCGCGTTCGGGATCGGTCTCGCTTTCCTGCCGCTCGCGATCGTCGCCGTCGTGTTGCTCTTCCGAGCGCTCCGCCGACGGCCGCTCTCGACGGGCCGTCCGGCCGCGATCGGCGGCGCGCTCGCCGGCTACGGCGCGATCCTCCTGTACATCGCCCTGATCGTTCCCGCGACGGTCGAGTGCTTCGCGAACGGCGGTGGCAGCACGTCGAGCCAGCGGTGGGACCGAAGCGGCGGCGGCTACGCGATGTCGGGTGGGGGCTCGACCGCCGGCGGCATCCAAACCGGCCGGATCGAATCGGCGACCTCGATCGCGACGTACCGCTGCGAGCAGGGACGGGTCGTGGAGTTCAGGCGCGTTTCGAGGTGACGCCCGGTCCGCTTCTGGCGCGCGGTGAGGATGCGGACGTATTCGGGATCGATGGAGCGCGCGTGCTGCGGCGCTATCGCCGCCGGGCGGTCCCGGAGCGCGAGGTCGCGATCATGCGATACGTTCACGACCTCGGCTACCCCGTGCCTCGGGTCTTCGACGTTCGCGGGACCGACCTCGTGCTCGAGCGGGTCGACGGCCCGACGATGCTCGCGGACCTCCGCCGCCGTCCGTGGCGGATGCGGAGGCACGCACACTTACTCTCGCGGCTTCATCGCGAGCTGCACGGGCTACCGCCGCCGGATTTCCTGGGTGGCGATGGCGCCGCGATCGTTCACCTCGATCTTCATCCCGCGAACGTCATGCTCGCTTCCGGCGGCCCGGTGGTCATCGACTGGGCCAACGCGGCGCAGGGAGACGCGCCGCTCGACGTGGCGCTCACTGCGGTCGTGCTCGCCGCGGCGCCCGTCGAGCCCCCGCTGTCGTGGCTTCGCGATCAGTTCGTGCGCGCGTTCCTCGGCGAGTTCGCGCCTGCCGAATGGCGCGTCGGCCTGGATCGCGCGCTCGCGTACAGAAGGGCGGATGGCAACGTGAGCGACAAAGAGAAGGAGCGGCTGACAAAGCTGCGGCTCTAGTCGCTTCGGCGATGAGCCGATACCCGTTGCACTCCGCGGGCGAAAAGCGCGGCGGCTAACGTCGGATCGACCCGCGTGTCGCGAGGAGGGCGTGCCACGATGTCGACCTCACGTTCGGAGAACGATCTCGCCGCCATCTACGACGCGATGGCGTGTGGGGTCGTGGTGCGCGATGCCGCCGGCGCCGTGGTATTCGCGAACGCCGCGGCGAAACGCATCTTCGGTCGAGCGCCTGAGGAGCTCGACGGCGTCGAGCCGACGGGCGAGGACCGGCGCATACGCGAGGACGGCACGACGATGCCCGATGACGAAGTGCCCAACGTCGCGGCGCAGACCCGCGGCGAATCGATCCGCAACGTCATGATGGGCATGGTCCGCGCCGACGGGTACGTGCGCTGGCTGCTCGTCGACGCGGTTCCGATCAAGGACGCCTTCGGCCGGGTTCGCGAGGTCGTTTCGAGCTTCACCGACGTGACCGATCGCAAGAAGGCCGAGCATGAGCTCGAACGCCTCGCGCTGCACGACCCGCTCACCGGTCTTCCGAACCGCTCGCTCCTGCTCGACCGTCTCGAGCAGGCCCTTCGGACCGCGCGTCGGCTTTCCACGCCGCTCGCCCTGCTGGTCATGGACCTCGACCGTTTCAAGGAGATCAACGACACCTTCGGCCACCCTGCCGGCGACCTGCTCATCCGCGAGGTCGCCGAGCGCATCAGCGCCGACCTCCGCGAGACCGACACCGTCGCGCGGCTCGGCGGCGACGAGTTCGCGCTCATCCTTCCTGGCGCCGACGAGGGCGGCGCGGGCCACGTTGCCCAGAAGATCATCGCCGCGCTGCAGCGGCCGTTCGACGTCGAGGGGCGCGCTCACGAGATCGCGATCTCCATCGGCATCGCGGTGAGCCCGCAGCACGGCGAGGACGCGGAGACGCTCATGCGCCGCGCGGACATGGCGATGTACGTCGCCAAGCGGACGCCGGGTGGGTCGGCCGTATACGCCGAGCACAACGATCCCGAAGGGTCGAACCAGCTCGCCCTGATGGCAGAGCTGCGGCACACGATCGAGGCCGACGAGCTGCACGTCGTCTACCAGCCCATCGTCGGCTTCAACGAGGGTGAGGTCATGCGCGTCGAAGCGCTCGCGCGATGGCGGCATCCCAGCCGCGGCCTCGTGGCGCCAGGCGAATTCATCCCGCTCGCCGAGCGGTCCGGCCTGGTGCAGTCGCTCTTCTCGCGGGTGCTCGCGATGACGCTCGCGCAGTGCGCCGAGTGGAAGCGGGCCAACGTTCCGCTGCAGGCGGCGGTCAATCTTTCGATCCGGAACCTCCTCGACCCCGACCTTCCGCGGATCGTCGGGGTCGCCCTCGAGCGCGCGAAGATCCCGCCGGGATGGCTCGCATTCGAGATCACGGAGACGATGCTCATGGCCGAGCCGAATCGCGTTCTGCGAACGCTCGCGGAGCTGCGCGACCTTGGAGTGCAGGTCGCCATCGACGATTTCGGCGTCGGGTACAGCTCGCTCGCCTATCTGCAGCGTCTTCCGGCGTACGCCGTGAAGATCGATCGCTCGTTCGTCGGCCGCATGACGAGAGACCACGGAAGCTCGGAGATCGTGAAGGTCATCACCAATCTCGGACACGCGCTCGGGATGAAAGTCGTCGCCGAAGGGATCGAGGACCAGGCCACGTACGACGCGTGCGCGGCCGCCGGCTGCGACAGCGCGCAGGGATTCTTCGTCGGACGACCGATGGTCGCGACCGCGATCCCAGCCTGGCTCGCTCAGGGTCATCGGACGGTCACGATCAACTAGCCTCTGGCGGATGCCGAGACGGATCGTCGCCTGCGGCGGCGAGCAGCTCTCCTTCCCGGCCCTGACGCGTTACGTGCTCGAGCTGACCGCGAAGCCCCGCCCCAAGATTCTGTTCGTGCCGACCGCGTCCGGTGACGACGCGGCCTACCTCCTGAGCTTTTATCAGGCCCTGGCCGGCGTCGCGTGCGAGCCGTCGGCGCTTCTGCTCTTCAACCGGACGGTCGACGACATCGACGGGCTCGTCCGCTCGCAGGACGTCGTCATGGTCGGCGGGGGGAACACCGCGAACATGCTCGCGATCTGGCGCCTGCACGGCGTCGAGGACGCCCTGCGGATCGCGTACCGCGAGGGAACGATCCTGACCGGCTGGTCGGCCGGGTGCATCTGTTGGTTCGAGGCGGGCATCACCGACTCATTCACTCTCGAGCTCGGGCCGCTCCGCGATGGCCTCAGGCTGCTCGAGGGAAGCGCGTGCCCGCACTACGACTCGCAGGAGCGGCGCCGCCCCGTCTACGCGCGCGAGATCGCGGCGGGGCTCTCTGGCGGAATCGCGCTCGACGACGGGGTGGCCGCGCGATACGAGGATGAGCGACTCGCCGAGATCGTGAGCGCGCCGAAAGAAGGCCGAGCCTTCCGTGTCGACGCGAGTGGCGAGCACCCGCTCGAGGTACGGGTCATCGCCTAGGGCAAGGCCATCGCGCCGGCGGCGTAGTACGCGGCCGCGCGCTCGCGGAAATAGCCGCCGTCGTCGTCGGCGCTCAGCGAGCCGCGCGTGTTTCCGCCGATCGGCGCGGGATTGGTGACACCGTCGCCCGCGGCGTCGCACGCGCACGTCGATCCGTCGCCGCCGCGGCCGAAGAGGAACGCGATGACGCCGGCGCGCGCGTAGGCGCTCACGTTCGCGCGACCGGGATCGTCGAAGAACCACTCCACCTTGTTGTCCTGGTAATGGTTCCAGGTGTTGTTTTCGGCGCGCATCTTGGTGTTGCCGAGCGGGATCTGCCACATGACGACGCGCTTCTGCGTCAGCGCGGAGAATTTCGCTAGGTAGCGGACGTTCCGCGCGAAGTCGCCCGCATACCACCAGGGATCGCTTCCGCCGGACTGCACCCGCGTGAGCGCGGCGTCGCGATCGCTGAACTCGGCGAACGAGACGTCGAAGGCCGCGCCGAGCGACGTGAAGAAGCGGGCCGACCGCGTGGCGAGAGCGTCGATCTCGGTGTCGGTCGGTCTCTGGAGAAGCGGGTCGACATTCGTTCCCCAGAGGGAGAGGTGATATCCGAGGAGGACGTTCGGGGCGTACGTGTCGCGCAGCTTCACCACGGCTCGCGCGAATCCGGCCGCGTTGTCCGGAAGCCCGGCGAGCTCCGCCATCCCGCTCTGGCCGACCACGGCAGGCGCCGCCGTCGCGTCATCTCCGTGGCGTTGCTCGATATAACCCCAGAGGTCGGGCTCGACGTGGAGGATCACGGTGGACCCACTCTCCGCGCCGGCCCGCTGGAAGAAGAGCTTCAGGTCGGCGTAGTACGCCCGCATCGTCGCGGCGTTGCCGAGGTTGGCGAGGTCGCCGTCCTGCTCGCCCATCCCGTTTCCCGGCTGCGACGGGCGCATCTGGTAGTAGCTGAAGACCGGCACGACGCCGTTCCGCGCGGACTCCTGTATGTAGTAGGTCGGAAACTGGGCGCCCGTGTCCCACGTCGACCAGCCCTGGCCG
>VBIZ01000184.1 GCA_005880575.1 Chloroflexota bacterium
TTGCCGTCGCGGAAGAGAGAGCCGCTGCCGGTCCCGACGAGGGTCATGTCGAGCTTGGGGTTCCCCGCGGGATCCAACCCGAAGTCGGTCGTGAAGTGCACCTCGGTCTGGATGACGACGACGTTCTTCGCGGCGACCGCTTCGCCGGTCGCGCCGTCGACCTCACGCACGCCGTCGTCGTAGCGCGCGTAGGAGTGCGACGCGGCGTCGTACGTGTAGCCGACCGTGAAGAGCGCGCGGTACGGGATCGTGATCGAGGTCGCGTCGACGCTCCCGCTGAGTCCGCCGGCGAGCGGATCCGTCGCCGACGGCGGTAGAAAGTTCCAGGAGGGGATGCTTATCGGCTGGTCGCCGTCGGGCGCTCCGGCCAGCGCGTCGCGCAGATTCCGGTACGTGGTGAAGTAGTTGTAGGGCGCCTCGCGGAAGCCGACGCGGTAGCCCCAGCCGTAGCCCGGCGCGAGGTCGATGTAGCGATCGACCACGGCCGCGTCGTAGTGGATCTTCATGAGCTCCTCGGGCCCGCC
This sequence comes from Chloroflexota bacterium, assembly GCA_005880575.1. GTDB lineage: Bacteria > Chloroflexota > Limnocylindria > P2-11E > P2-11E > 3-1-20CM-2-70-9. Next base: position 525 of record VBIZ01000184.1, read on the forward strand.
ACCCGAGTAGACGAACGCCGCGTTGAGGCTCGGGATGACCGGCGTGTCGGTCATGCGGGCGCTGCGGACGGATCCGATGACGTCGGGATCCCGCGACTGGAAGACGGCCGCGAGGCGCGTGGTGAGGCCTTCGACGAGCCACTCGTAGACCTGATCGGCCTTGGTGATGCCGTAGTGCGGGCGTGCGTGCGGGTTGTTGTCGATCTTCACGTAGAGCGGCCGCTTCGAGCTCGAGCCCCCGGCGAGCGGCATCCCGGTCAGCGGCCAACGAGGACACACGGTCTCCTCGGACGTCGATGTCAGCTTGAACCCGCCGCCCATGTTCCGTAGCACGTTGCTCCGCATGTGAAGGCCATCCGCTGGAGCGACGGCGTCCGCGTCGACCTTGCGGTCGCCGTTCCAATCGCCGAGCAGAACGGCGGTCGCGCCGGCACACGCGGACCCCGCGGGCAGCGCGGCCCACCCTCCGAACCCGCCGGCGGGTCGGAAGGAGTTGCCCGAGTCGAACACCTGAACCTTTGCGCTGCCGTCGGCGTCGCCATACACGGCGACGAGATCATCCCTGCCGTCGCCGGTCACATCGGCGGCGCCGATCGACGCGCGGCTCAGGTCGTACTCGCCCTCGTTGGTCTCATACACGTTCTTCATGAGGACGAGCCCGGTCGGCGTCGGATCGAACAGCAGGAGCTTCGCCTTCGCGTTGGGCGATTGGTAGAACGCGGCGAGCTGCTGCGCGCCGCCCGTGCGCGTGAAGTGGCCGACGGCAAACCGCGCGAGCGAGGCGTCGAACTGGGCGGGACCCGAGTCATAGGCGCCCTGCGTCCCGCCGAACGTGAACGCTGAACCAGTCGACTCGAAATAGTGGATGCGCATCTGGAAGTTGTCGTACTGGTATGCGACGAGAACGGCGTCGTGTCCGTTCCCGGAAAAGTTCCCCGCGAGGATGTTCCGCGCCCGGTTCCAGGTGTAGTCCTGACCCTCCCACCACTTCTCGGGCGCGGCGAAGCTCGAGCCGGTCGAGCGGAAGACGAAGAGTCCGGACTTGTTCTCGCTCTCGTCGTAGAGCGCGACGAGATCGTCCTTCCCATCGCCGGTGACGTCGTCGATCGCGAACTTCGCGCGACTCAGGCGGAACGTGTTCGCGCCCTGCGTCAGCCAGACGGATTCGGAAAAGGAGTCCCCGTCGGCATTGGGCTCGCGGACGGTGATCTGAAGGCTCGCGTCGCCGGCTGGATCGGCGAGGAGCGCGATCTGCGACTTGCCGTTGCCTCTGAAGTCGCCGCTTGCGGCCACGCCGGAGCCGACCGGGCTCACCGAATGGGCCGGCTTGGGGGGCGGAATGGGCGTGGGGGTCGGTGTCGGGGACGCCTGCGCCAGGTCACTCGGAGAAGCTTGCGGCTGGGTCGAAGTGGTGCAGGCGACGAGGACCGCGGTGGCGAGCGCAAGCGCACGCGCGATGACCGCGTGACGTTGAAGCAATCCGCCCCGCATCATGCGACAACGCGCACGCTCCGTGCCAGCAGGCTGGAGACCGACGCCGACCTCGCCTGCCGGGCAGGCGACCAGGGTTTTCTTAGGAGGTCGTGCGCTTCGGGACGAAACGAACCGCGGTTTGCAGTCCGCGAGGGTGCTCTTCCAAGCGGATGTGCTGGTAGTTGTGAACTGAGACCTCGTGCTGGGTGCGCAGCAAGCTCGCGGCGGTGAGCGCCGGCATCGAGCCCTGGGTTGTCACGACGAAACACTCGCGGCAACCGGCGAACCTGCAGGGAAATCCGCCTGATCTCATGCGGGCCACCTTTCTGGCCGACGAGCGGCCCGCGTGTAGATGAGCGTACAGCCAAAGCACAACATTGCGAGTAGCAGACGCGATCACCCTAAGCGATCGAAACCTATGAGATGATTACGTGAACACATCGGGCCCCAGACGAAACATATGCCGGGCCGCTCGCGGCCCGGTTTTTTGTGCCCATGGGGCAGGGGCCCCCAGGGAAGGAACCCACAGTCTTGATCACGCTTGCTCCGGACCTCGATCGCGCGACGGGTGACCTCGGTTGGACGAGCCTCACGCCGATCCAGGACCTCGCCATCCCACACCTGCGTGCCGGGCGCGACCTCTTCGCGCAGGCGCAGACCGGCACGGGCAAAACAGGCGCTTTCGCACTCCCGATCCTCGAGCGGATCGCGGGTCGAGCTGGAGCGCCTCTCGCGCTCGTCATCGTGCCCACGCGCGAGCTCTGCGCCCAGGTCGCGGCGGAGTTCCAAGCGCTCGGCCGCCATCGTTCGGCCCGCATCGTCGCGCTCTACGGAGGGGTCGGCTACCGCGACCAGGAGCTTGCTCTCCGTCGCGGTGCTCACGTGGCCGTCGCGACACCCGGCCGCCTGCTTGACCTCGTGGCGCGCCGCACCTGCGACCTCAGCAAGGTCCGGGTGCTGATTCTCGACGAAGCGGATCGCCTCCTCGACCTCGGCTTCGCGCCCGATATCGCGCGGATCGTCGCGCTTCTTTCTGGGCCCCGGCAAACCGCTCTCTTCTCGGCAACGCTCACCGCGGAGGTGCGCGCCATCGCGCAGCGCTATACGAAGAACCCCGCGACCGTAGCGGTCGAGCCCGAGACCCCGACGGTCGATGCGATCGACCAGGCCTGGATCGAGGTGCGCGAGGCCGACAAGGTGAGCGCACTCCACGAGCTGCTCGGCCGCTCCGGCGTCGAGCGCACTCTCGTCTTCCGCCGGACGAAGTACGGGGCGGACAAGCTGGTGAAGGCGCTCGATCGGCTCGGCCGGCCGGCGCGGGCCCTGCACGGCAACGTCGGCCAGCGGGAGCGCGAGCGCGTTCTCGAGGGCTTCCGCCGGGGCACGTTTCCGACGCTCGTCGCGACAAACCTGGCGGCCCGGGGGATCCACGTCGACGACATCGGCCACGTCGTGAACTACGACCTTCCTGAGAACGCCGACACCTACGTCCACCGCGTCGGTCGGACCGGACGGGCCGGGCGTCGCGGCATCGCGTACACCTTCGTCAACGAGACGCAGCGGAAGGACTTCGAGGACATCCGTCGCCTCGCCAAGGTGCCGTTCCGTCGCGAGCGGCTGAGCTACATCCCGGCCGCCGCGCTTCCTGGCGCGAAGGCGGGGTCGCCGACAGCGCCCGGGCGACGAATGGCGCACACTCGAAGGTGGCCCAGAAGGCCGAGGGGGCAGAGCTAAGGTGGGAAGAAAGAAGCGAATCGGTTTCGCCGATCTCCAGGCGACCCACGCTGAGCTTGACCGTGGTGAGCTGCGGTGCCCCGAGTGCAAGCGGAGCGTCGCGGAGGCCGACGGCCTCCGGTTCGTGCCCGCGCTCGGGCAGACCGAGTCCTCGCTCGCCACGATGAGCTGCCCCCGGTGTCGCACCATGATCAGCATTCGTTTCGTCGCGACCCACTAGGCCCCAGGGGGTATCCCCCATTTGGCCTATATGAAGGAGCGCCCCGGCGTAGGAGCCTTTTCGCAGTACGTCGGAGGCGAAACGACATGAGCTGGATGCCCGAGCCCGAGCCGACCCCACTGCGCCTGCGCCTTGGCCCTCGATCGGAGGTCCCGGTCCCACCCGCCTTCGAAGACTCCGACAACTTCGACGTGGCCGAAGACGTCGACGGGCCGATCGAGACGACTGCCGAGACCTCTGAACGGGTCGCCGAAGCTCCCGCGCCGATCGATGAGAAGGACCCGCTCCGTGCCGCGGCAAGCGAGGAGCTTCAGCGCGCGATCGCACAGACGGCGGAGCGCGTCGACCAGTGGATGGCCGATCAGAGACGTCGGCTCGGCCTTGGCATCGACGCGATGGTCGCGTCGCTCAAGGAGCACCGCGACAGCGAGTTCGCCCGGATCGAGGAGTGGAAGCAGGGCGAGCGCGAGCGCGCCGAGCGCCAGCTCGCCGACGAGAAGGAGCGCTTCCACGCCGACCTCATGAAGGAGCTCGTCGAGTTCGAACATCAGCTCGGAGAGCGCCTGCGCGAGCAGGAAGAGCGCCTGGCCAAGTGGTGGGACGAGGCGGAGCAGCTCACGAAGCAGCGCTTCGCCGATTTCGGGCTGCCGGCGTCGCCCGCGAAGGACGATTCCCCGAGGGCCTGACCAACCGACGCGCGGCGACAAGCGTCCCGGATTCACCAATACACCCACGGTCTGGAACCAGTGCGGTTCGGCCTGCGGATTGCGCTCGATCGTCATACCCAATCGACGCATGACCGCGATCGACCGAAGATTGTCGTGCTCGGTCGTCGCGACGATCCGGCCGAGATCGAGCTCCCCGAACGCAAACGAGACCATGGCGCGCGCCGCCTCGGTGGCGTAGCCCTTTCTCCAGTGCGCGGAGAACAGCGCCCAGAAGAGACCGACCTCCGGAGTGCGATGCGACGTGCCGCCGAAAAACGGCAGAAGCCCGAACGGCGCGAGGCACGGAGCGAGCCCGACGGATCCAACGAGCACCCCTACGCCCTTCAAGACGATCGCGCGATCTTCATACGGCGGCTGGTGGAGAGCGTCGTGCGCCCTGTTGGCGATCACGTTGTAGTCGAGCAACAGACGCGTCGCGTCTTCCGACCCGTACCCGTCGGCGCCAAAGGCTTCGTCGAGAAGACGTTTGAACGGAGCGGCGTCCTCAGCGACGAAGGGACGGATCACCAGTCGCTCCGTCTCGAGCGTTCTCATGTCGTCTCGATCTCGACGCTGTCCCCCACGCGCACGACGCCGGCCTTCGTCACGCGGGCCCATACGCCGAACGGAAGCGGCTCCGTCGTCACCTTCTCCCGGCGGTACTTCCCGATCGCGGCGAGAGTGTCGAAGGTCGGCACGCCGTGGTCCGGGTCAAGCGTCGTGACGGCGCACCGTCCGATGTTCCCACCAGGCTCGACCACCGCCTCACCGATATGGACACGGCTGCCGATCCAGCTGTCCTCGACGTGCGCGTCCACGCCGAAGATGCCGAAGAGCATTCGAAAGCGCCGTGGATCGACCGCGCCGGTGACCCCCGCGGCGTCGGCGATGGCCCGAAGCGATCCCTCGGACAGAAGCGACGCGCCGGCACGCTCACCCGCTCGGTCGACGCCTTCGCCGGGAGCGTCGAAGCGGACCAGCCGCACCGGGCGCTCGGCGAGTGTCGATAGCGCGTCGGACCACGGTCCGTCGACGACGTGGGCAGGGACGCTGCGGCCGTAGATCGTGACCAGCGTCGCGCTCCCGAGATCGAGCGAGCCCGCCACCTTCGTGCCATCCGGCATGTCGAGGACGAGGCGACGCAGGCTGTCGTCGAAGTGCGGCTTGACAGCGACGAAGAGATGCACGCGCTTCGCGTTCAGCATCCGTCCATCCGGATCGACGATGCAGAATCGACGGTCGTTCTCTACGCCGAGCGGACCGAGATCGACCCGCACGAGCTCCTGGATCGCCAGCGCCTTGATCGGCGCGACGTGGATCCACGCGACACGGGCGCTCACGGGTTGAGTGTTCCACAGCGAACAGGTGACATGCGGCTCACACTTGATATATGCGCATCCTCGCGGTCAGCGACGTCGAGGACGAGGCGGTCGCCGCCTCGTTGCCTGCGCGCGCCGGCAGCGTGGACCTCGTCCTTGGATGCGGCGACCTGACCTACGAGTACCTCGACTTCGTGGCGACCGCGGTCGCCGCTCCGCTGCGCGCAGTGCATGGAAATCACGACGTGCCGCCGGAAGCCCTGGACGATCCGGAAGTCCGTGCATGGTGGGACGGGATCGACCTTCACGGACGCGTCGTGTCGATCGACGGGCTGCTCGTCGGCGGTCTGCAGGGGTCGCCGCAGTACAACAAGGGACCGTTCCAGTACACGGAGTTCGACATGTGGCTTGCCATTCTCAGGATGGTGCCGGGTCTCCTCCTGAACCGCGTCCGTCGCGGCCGATTCATCGACGTGCTCGTCACACACGCGCCCCCGCGCGGGATTCACGACCGGCCCGACCCTGCGCACCTGGGCTTCGTGGCTTTCCGGACGTTCCTGCGATGGTTCCATCCTCGGTTCCACCTGCACGGCCACACGCACGTTTATGACGCGCGCACGATCACGCAGACGCGGTTCGGCGCGACGACGGTCGTGAACGTCTACGGCGCGAAGGCACTCGAGCTGTGATCAGGTCGGATGCCACAGCGGCCGATTACCGGCGCGCACGGCGGAAGGCCTTCATGCGCGGCGTCGTGAGCTGGTTCAGGCGGGCGGACAACGCGCTCCTCGCGTTCGACGAGGTCCGACGGGGGATCCATGCCCAGGCCCAGCGCGACGGCGGCTTCCGCGAGGTGCCGATCGATCGGATCGTCGGCAGCGTGGGCCGCTATCGGGACTTCGACCGCGCGTTCCTTCCGCGGCAGGTGCAGACCCGCGACCGCTGGGAGAGCGTTGACCGTGCGCATCTCGATCACCACGAGCTGCCGCCGGTCGATCTCTACAAGATCGGCGAGACCTACTTCGTCAAAGACGGCAACCACCGTGTCTCGGTCGCGCGCGAGCGCGGACAGTCATTCATCGACGCGCACGTCATCGAGGTCACCGCGCCGGCGCCGGTCAATTCGCTCGAGGATCTGCTCGACTTCATTCGCGACCAGGACGCCCTCGCGTTCTACGAGAAGACGCGCATCAGCGAGCTGCGTCCGGGGGCGCGGATCGAGCTCACCCTTCCAGGTCAGTACGAGAAGCTGCTCGAGCACATCGCGACGCACCAGTGGTATCTCGGGATCGAAGCCAAACGCGAGATCCCGTACGCCGAGGCCGTCGCGAGCTGGTACGACCGCATCTACCTGCCGACGGTCGAGGCCGTGCGAGCGACCGACGCGCTGCGGGATTTCCCCCACCGCACCGAGGCCGATCTCTACCTCTGGGTCACCGAGCATCACTGGTATCTGCACCAGGCGGCGCTCCCGAAGGGTGTCGCCTTGAACGCTCTGGTCAGCGAGTACGCGGAGGAGCACAGCGAGCGGCGGTCGAATCCGCTGACCGCGATCGCCAGGATCCCCATCGCACCGATCACGGCCGTTCGGCGCCGGGCCTCGCCACCGAAGAAGAAATCTTCCTAGCTCATCGCGAGGCGCAGATCGCGCCCGAGGATCGTCGAGAGACGCTCGACCTCGCCCTGGAGCGCAGCTCGTGGCAACGCACCGCCCTCTTTGAACCACTCGACCTGGACCTTGTCGGCCGCGATCTTCCACGTCCCGCGGACGACGCCGCCCGCGACGACGATCGGTGCGATCCAACCGCTCTGCTTGCTCACGGCACGTCGCCGAGCGGCCGGCACGACGTGCGCGTCGTCGGTACCCGGACCGAGCACGTACTGGTCGAACCCCGGCAGCAGACGTACCGCCTTGGTTGGCTTCGTCGACACGATCTCCTCGAGATCGGCCCTCAGGACGTACCGGCGCTCGCCGTCCACCTCGACCTCGCGCAGCTGATCGCCAACCGCGTCGAACCACTTCCGAACCTGTCGCGTGCTGACCCTCCCTTGAGATAGCCAGCTGTGGAAATTGTCCATGGTCGCCGGCGCGTACGCGCGGAGGTAGGCGACGATGGCGATCCCCGCCGCCTCGTCGGGCTCGGGCAGGCGGACCCAGCGTGAGCTCGCGTCCTCCGGACGCACGAAGGTCACGCGATTCCCTCGGCTCGGACCGAAGCACAGATCGCCCTGCCAGGCGTACGGCTTGAGGAGGGTGCCCCACCCCGAGCGGAGCGCGTCGCCGAGGTGACCGTACCCACGGCGCGCGGTGATCGCGACGATGAGCTCCTCCCTGGTGAGCGCCTTGCCGTCAAGGGCGCCGCGCACGACCTCGCGCAGCGCGTCGAGCTGCTTCGGGGAGACGCCGAAATACTTCTGCCAGCTGGGCCGCTCCCAGTTGCGCCCCGAGGCGATCAGCGAGAGGAACGCGCCAGCGTCCTCGGGTGTGAGCAGATGCAGCGTGCCGCGCATCGCCCAGGTCTTGATGAGTCGGCCGTCGCGGACGGCGTGTGCGACGTCGCCCGGCTTCGATGTCCTGCGGCGGACGCGGACGCAGAGCTCCGCGATCGATGCGACCTGCGTCTGCACCGCGCAGAGCCGGTGCACCACTCCAACGGCGGTCTGATCGCCGACCGGATCGAGGAGCTGCCGGCGCATCCGCCACGCGAGGGCCTGCTGCCACGTGACCTTCGCCGCCACGGGCGGGAGGGTAGCGGGGATACGCTGTGGGCGGAAACGATGTGACCGCGAAGAAGAAGGTGAGCGCGATCCCCGCCGCGAAGCTGGCACTCTACGAGAAGCTGATCGCGACCGATCCGACCATCGAGCGCAAAGGCGCGACCATCCCCTACACCTCCAGCAACGGAAAGATGTTCACGTTCCTCTCGCCGACCGGGGAGCTTCGGATCCGGCTACCCGACGATGAACGGGCTGCCTTCATGAAGAAATACCGCACGAAGCTGGCCGTCTCCCACGGCGTGGTGCTCAAGGATTTCGTCGCGGTCCCCGCGCCCCTGCTCGCCCGGACTTCCGCGCTCAGGCCGTATCTCGGTATCAGCCGCGCGTATGCCGAAAGGCTCGGCCCAAAGGGCGGCGTCAAACGCCGGAGCGTCAGTTAGCCGGCAAGCGGTCGGACAACCGAACGTTTCCCTGGGCTCGGACGTTTGATGTTTGTCGGATACGTGGAGGTCGTCGGCTTGAAGAAGCTCCTTTCGTGCAGCCTCGTGGTCCTCGCGCTGACTCTCGGAACGGCGGGCCCTGCCGCGGCAAACCCCGGCCAGGTCCCAAACCCGCCCCCGGGGACCGACGCGTTCTCGCCGGGCAAGGCCTGTGCGCACGCGAACCTCGTCGCGAACCGCGGCTTCGATGCGAACCATGCGACCGGAGTGCGCGGGGCGGGCACGCCGCCGACCTGCGATCTTGGTGGGGGCGGCGGCTAGAGAGCGCTGGCGCGGGCCGCGAGCATCTCCTTGAGATCCGCGAGGTGCTCGCGGTCGTGCCCGAGGTCGATCTTCAGGTAATCGACCGCGGTGATCTCGCCGAACGTGCGGTGGCCGCCCGTCCGCGCGAGCCGCTCCGCCGATAGCGACCGCACGAACTCAAATACGCGAGCCCGACTCTCGCGCCACTCGCGGAGCGAGTGACGGAGATCGCGATCGCTGAAGTCCCAGCCGTCGTTGTCGTAGAACTCGAAGACGGGCTTGGCATCGGCGGCTATCTGGCGCACGCGAACGAGCACGCACTCGGTCTGGCAGGCTTCGAGGTGCGCCGCGATGTGGCGGAACGACCAATGCTCATCATTCGGCCGCCAGTCTTGATCATCCGCGACTGATTCCAAGAGCCGCGAGATCTCGGCCGTGGTCTGCTCGAACGAAGTAATGAGATCGGCGAGCTGACCGCCAGTCACAGGGACGGACATTTGCGCGGAAGCCTAAACGGAAGACGGCTAATAGGGGTCAGCGCAAGAGGATTGGTCCGGGAGAACGGCCTGGAAAAAGAGCACGATCCCGCTACCTCCGGCTTTCCACATGAGGCCCGTGCTGAAGGCGCCGTCTGGAAAATCGGCCACGCCCGCGCCCGCTCGCTGGATGGCGTCCCGAGCCGCCTTCGCGTCGCTCGCATCGAGCGCCGCGCACCGGAGCGGCTTCGTCCCCGGGCCCACGGGCGTGAAGATCTGGCTCGACGCTGAGAGAGGCTCTCCGAGGTCCGCGATCGGGATGGTGAACGGCCAGTCGACAGCGCTTACGTCAGGCTGGGACCCACCGACCTGTTCCGTCGATACGACCACCCGAAACCCGTCAGGAACGTAGGGACGCGAGGTCGCAACGCTCCAGGCGGTTACGGGGAGCCAGGATTCAGGCGCGAGCAGCCGGGCTGCGAGCGCGTCGAGCTGCGTCCAAGCCGCCGACGGCCGGTACAGCTTTTCGTCGGACTGGGCCACGACCGGCGACGACACCGTCACCGTACGCGCGCCCGTCCATACCCTGAACGTGCGCACGCTGATGGCGTGCGGAGCCGGGGCCACGCCCGGCGCCGGGTCGAGGCCGACGATCCGGTCGCGATCGAAGAGACCGGTTCCGATCACCTCATCCGCTAGCTGCCGCGCTCCTCCGGCGGTGAGCCTGCGCTCGACGAGGGTGCCGTCGTCGGCGCGGGTTATCAAGCGACCATCGACGGTCGCGACCACCGCCGTTGCCGGGCAGCAGGTCTCTCCAAGCGTGTCGATGCGCACGACGAGATCGGAGGGTCGCACCGGTTGCAGAGGGGCCGGACTTCGTCGCGCGATGGCCGTGGCGGTCGGCGACGCGGTCACGCTCGGCGCAGTTGGACCCGCAGTCGCGCTCTGCGCGGGTGAGGTGTTCGCAGGCGAACAGGCAACGACGACGGCCACGAGGAGTCCCGCGGCCGCGATCGCGGGCCGATGCCGGACCATCGAAGGACTCTAAAGCCCGCCACCAAGCGACCGAACTAGCATTTGCTCACGCGTGAATGCGCAGGCGGCCGCGTCACTCCTGCATTTCGCCGAAGAAACGGTGCCGGGCCTGCGCGGCCTGGACGGCAAGGCCGCAGCCAGTGCGCTCGAGCAGCGCTACGGCGAGCTGCTGGAAGCGCTGCGCTGGTTCATCGACCAGGGACGCGCCGACGAGGCGCTTCGCCTCGCGAGCCTGCTCGCTCCGTTTTGGATGGCGACGAAGCGGCTCGGCGAGGGTTCGAACTGGTCCGATCGCGCTCTGGCGTCACCGGGCGGCAGCGATGCCAGCCGCGCGGAGACCTTCTTCCAGGCAGGCCTTCTCGCTTTCTGGCGCGGTGATGACGACGGCGCGTCCGCGCTACACGAATCGGCGCTGGCTATCAGCCGCAAGACCCGCGACCCGTCGCTGACTGCGAAAGCATTGACAGGGCTCGCCCGCATCGCGCTGCGGAGGTCGGGCCTCGACGAGGCGCGACGTTTGTGCCGCGAGGCGTTGGCGATCACGGCAGACACGATCGATCGCGTGGGCCGTTCGAATGCGCTCCACGTGCTCGGGGTAACCGCGCAAATGGCGGGAGAGTTCGCGGAAGCACGGACGCTGATGAGCGAGCGCATCGCAATCGGACGCGAAACCGGTAATTACGCCGCCATCGCCATAGAGGCCAGCAATCTGGCGATGGTCGAGCGGCAGCTCGGAAACCTCGACCAGGCCGAGGCCCTTTCTCGCGAAGCGCTCGAGATCAGCTACCGCCGTGGAGATGATTGGGCTACGCCCTTGATGATCGCCGGCCTCGCAGCTGTCTCCGCGCAGAGGGGCGAGCTCGACCGCGCGGCGACGCTCATCGGAGCCGCCGAGGAGATGATGGAGTCGCAGGGATTCGCGTGGCCGCCCGACGAGCGACCCCACTACGAAAAGGTCGTGGCGACTCTCGCCGAAGCGCCCGACGCCGGTGAGCTCGAGCGGGCCCGCGCGGCCGGGCGCGCCATGACTTCGCGCGCGACCGTGGATTTCGCGCTCGGAGCACGGTCGTAGACGATGGTCGGGAAGTTGAAGATCGGTTCGATCGTCATTCGGTGTTATGAGTTCGACAGGATGTTTGCGTTCTGGCGGGACGCCCTCCACTACACCTACCGAGAAGCGCCCGCGGGCGGCTGGGTGATCCTGCGGGATCCCCACGGAGGCGGACCCAACGTGTCCTTGGACCAGGTTCCGGATCGGCGCACCGGCAAGAGGAGCCGATTGCATCTCGACCTGTACACGGAAGACCAGAAGGGTGAAGTGGAGAGGCTTGTCAGCATCGGGGCCACTCGCTATCCGTGGCGATACAAGCCTGACGATGACTTTGTCGTTCTGCAGGATCCGGACGGCAATCTCTTCTGCGTGGTGCACGTCCCGCCGGAGACCTGATTTCGAAACAGATCCATCGCGACGGAACGTCGCGGGTGTGATAACACCTGCCTTGGCGCAGGCGACCTCGACGGCTGCGGTCGGGAGGCGGCTACGAGCGAAATGAGTCCGCGAATTGGGCGTCTCGGCTGGATCCAAATCGACTCGACCGATCCTGAGCGACTCGCGGCCTTTTGGACGGTCGTTCTAGGTGTTGAGATCGAGGGCAGGCTGGGGACCCCGCCGCAGTTCGTGAATCTTCACAAGCAGCATCCGGACGCGCCCTTCGTTTCCTTTCAGCGCGTCCCCGAGACGAAAACGGTGAAGAATCGCGTCCACCTGGACATCGTCGTCGACGACGTCGAGGTCGCAACATCCCGGATCGTCGGGCTCGGAGGCCGGCGGCGCCGGCCGGACGCCGACTTCAACGAATACGGCTTCTGCTGGCGGACGATGGCGGATCCCGAAGGCAACGAGTTCTGCTTGATCTTCAAGTGCGGCTGATCGCCGGATCCCTTCCCCAGCAAACTCAAGACTCGCCGATGAGCTCGTTTACGCACTCAAACACCCGGAAGCGGATCGCGCCAAGGCCGGCGATGACGCCCTCGACGACGCACATTGCGTCGTTGAGCCACCTGTAGCGTTCGGCATCGGCTTCGAACCACATGACGATGTTTTGGCCGCCGACGCTTTCCCCCTTCGCGTTCTCGCCGAACACCGTCCGCCCCTGCATCAGAAACGTGACCTTTGCCCCATCCGGCGTGGTCACAAGGCCACCGGCGTTAGGCAACATGCGTCCATCGCTTCGTCGTCGCGGATGGTTCGCCCACTGGACAGCGCCCGAAAGTCTGGGCCCGTCCGCGCGTCCGTCCCCCTGCCCGTATCCAGAACCCTCTTCGCCGCCGTAGGGCTTCACGAGCGAGAAGCCGCCCTGATAGCTGAGCTGCATTTCGCAGACTGGTTCGAGCCGCATCGCGTGCCTCCCTTGGCGAGCATTCGCGCGGATCGTGATGCAGGTATGGCTCGGCTAGTGTGGCGCTGATCATGTCGTTGCGGGGGAGGACGATCGTGTCCGCCATCGACTGGCTGCTCGACTCGGACCCAGCGATCCGCTGGCAGGCGATGCGCGACCTGACCGATGCCCCGAGCGACCAGGTCGCCGCCGAGCGCGCGCGCGTTGCCACCGAAGGCTGGGGCGCGCGGCTCCTCGCTCTCCGGCGGAAAGATGGGCTGTGGGATACCGGCACGCCGGACACGGAATGGATCTCGCTGCTTGCCCTACTGATGCTGCGCGACATGGGACTCGACCCGTCGAGCGACCAGGCGCGGAGGGCGACGGCCCTCGTCCGCGACAACGCGACGTATCACTCTCGGGGCCCGTGGCACGGCAATCCGGTGTTCGCGGGTGAGGTCGAGCCATGCATCAACGGACGCGTCGTGGCGGTCGGTTCGTACTTCGGTCAGGACGTGACCGGGATCGTCGAGCGGCTGCTCGGCGAGCAGATGGCCGATGGCGGTTGGAATTGTGAGCAGGAGAATGGCTCGACCCGCGGATCGTTCCACACGACGATCAACGTCCTCGAGGGCCTTCTAGAGCACGCGAATGCAACTGGCAGCTCGGCCGACGTGACCGCGGCGCTTCAGCGAGGGCACGAATACCTGCTCGAACGCCGGATGCTGCGCCGGCTGTCGACCGGTGAGCTGATCGATCCGGCCTTCACGCTCTTCTCGTTCCCGACCGGTTGGCATTACGACGTGTTGCGCGGGCTCGACCACCTGCGTGCAGCGGGCGTGACGCCCGATGCGCGGACGGCCGAGGCCATCGACCTGGTCCGATCCAAGCGCGACGCCGAAGGCCGCGTGCCGCTCGAGAACCCACACAAGAGCGAGATGGTCAACGCCCGCGTCCGCGATCTTGAGTTCGACATGGACGAGCGCGAAGGCCGGCCCAGCCGTTGGAACACCCTGCGCGCGCTGCGGGTGCTTCGCTGGGCGGGCCGATCGAAGGGCGGTGCCCTCGTCGAACGCTAGCGCGGGGCCTCCGATTCGTCGGGTTGATCGCGACCCTCGTGTTCGCGCCCATCGAAGTAGGTGCTTGCTCTCGCCCACGTGTTCCGCGCCGCCAGTCTCCCGGTTTCCCTGGCTTCCAGGTCTCCCTGCTCGAAGTGGATGCCCCCGTAGCGTCGCGAGATGCCTGCCTGGTCGGCGGCGTCGGAGAATGTCGCCCACGACAGCGTGACAGGCGTACCCGGGGTGAGGCCAGGTTCGACCCTGGAGCTGCCCGCGGGCAACACGACAGAGCCGTCGAACGTGTCGCGTCCGGTGAAGAGCTTCAGTATCTCGGCCCCTGCCGCGCTGAAGTTGCTGTGCCCGGACGAGTACTCCGGGAAGGGCGGCGTCGGGAATGTCGTGGGCTGGTACGGAAACCAGGTCTCCCCGGGAATCGTCCGCGTGCCGAGGCCCGGCCCGGCCCAGGCCTGTACCTCCCGTCCTCGGAAGAGATATCGAACCGCCGTGATCGGACGAACCGAGACGAAGGCGCATTTGTTGTCCCAGGCGCAGATCCCCGCGTCGAAGATCGCGTTGGTGAGGGCGAAGAACAGCTTCACGTCGCGGTCGACGTCGGTATCGCTGTCGTCGTCGTGATCGCGTCGCGCCACGAGCTGGGCGAAGAGATCCCAGTGGCCGGGCGGCAGCTCCGAGTTCGGGCCGTCGGCCCAATACTCGGCGATCATCTTTTGCTCGTCGGTGAGCGCCGCGCTCTGGTCGAGGAGCGCCTGCGCTTGAGTCGCGTACTCCCCCGACCCGTATTGCGCCGGACCGGTCGGCGAGCGCAGCGTTCCGCTCGAGCTCATCGCGAACGGCGCGACGCGCTGCCAGTGCGCCCCGACGAAGCCCGGGCTGACGAGGCTTCCGGCCCGGTTGACGTACCGCAGCGGTTGCCACTGGTTCGGATCGTGGACATCGCTGAACACGAACGGAACTCTGATGTCCATCGGCGCGTTCACCGAGACGAAGCCGGTGTAGTCCGAGTAGGGCATCCCGGTTCCGCCGACCTCGTCGCCCAGCTGGTTCGCCCCGTCGTGATGGCGGAACGCGAGCAACGCCTGCGCCGCGAGATTGCCGATCCCGGCAGGCGTCGATGGGTCGATCGAATCATCGCTCGGGTCGTACCCGAGACTCCCCATCAGCCGGTCGAAGACGCTGACGCGATCGCCGGGGAACAGGTCGACTGCTGCGCGATATGCGGCGAAGCTGATCGCCTCGTTCTTGTTCTCGAGCGAGTGCTCGCGGTGCGGACGCCGGAGGGTCTCCCCCAGCCGTGTGCCCACAGCATTCTTGTCGTAGGCAGCCCACGCGTCGAAGATCGCGGTATGGATGATGGCGAGTGCCCGCGAGACCATGGGCGGCCCGATGGCCGAGTTGCGTACGCCTTGCAACGCGGCCGCATTCCAACGCAGGACGATGTCGGTCAGGCGACTCGGACGGTCCGCCCGCAGCTGTGATCGCTTCGTGCCGATGAGCCCAGGCGCGAACAAGGCGAATCCGCCGGCGCCGGCGGCGCGCAGAAACCCTCGCCGCGTGATCCGCTCGAGCGAGCGCATCGCCATCGCTGCACGTCTCCCTTCCTCGTGCGGTGACTCGAGCTGGGCTTACGTCATGGTGCCGTTGCGTTCACGTCCGATCTGGGCGAACTCCGTGACCGTCGTCCTTGGGATCCGAAACGAATTCGAATCCGTGCTGGGCCGTCGGCGTGAATGGCGGCTTCGTGGCGGGCGAGAGCCGGGCGAGAGCCGGGCGAGTTTCCTCGCGACGCCCTCGGCCGTCAAGGTGATTCTTCTCGGACGATTCGTTACATGACCAGCCGCCGGTGTTGCGTGGGCCGCGGTCAAATACGCAGAGCGGGCGGTCGCCTCAGCTGTCGCCAAGCGAGGAGCGCGCCAAGACCGACGAGCGGCATCACCGCGGACACGACGAACACTGCGCCGAGCCCGGATACCGCGGCGATCTGGCCTGAGACGAACGAGCCGGTGATGACGCCGAAGTCGGTAAACGCCCAGAACGTCGCCATCGCGGTGCCTCGCTCGGCCGGCCCCGCGAGGTCGATCGCAAGCGCCTGGAGCGCGGGCTGCGCGGTCGCGAAGCCGATGCCCACCGCCGCGCCGGCGACGATGAACGCCTCGGCACTGGCGGCGCTCGACACGATGTACATGCCAACCGCCGTCACGATCATGCCCGGCACGATCGCCGCGAAGCGGCCGCGTCGGTCGGCGATCCTCCCGGTGAGCAGACGCGCGACGATCGACGAGATCGCGACTGCCGTGAAGTAGAGGCCGGGGTTCGTGACGCCGCGCGAGATGCCGAGGAGCGGGATGAAGCTGAACGCGGCTCCGGTGCCCACGATCACCGAGTACTGGGCTAGCGACGGCGCGACCACGCCGGGGTGAAGCCGGAACCCGACTCCCATCGGTGTCCCGCTTTCCGGACGGCCGTCCTCGTGCAGGCCCAGCGACAGGATGGCGGCGGCGATCGTTGCGACCCCAGCGATCGCGTAAAGCGCGCCGAAGCCGAGGGCGTCGACGATGAGGATGCTGACCCCCGCGCCGAAGCCCTGCGCGAGACCTTGGAGGACGCCGTAGTAGCCGACAGCCTCAGCGCGCCGCGAAGTTGGCACGGTATACGCGATGTTCGTGCTGGCCGCGGTGGAGAACGTGCTGAGCGCTACGCCGCTCAGCATGGATGCAAGCACGAGGAGGATCGGCACGCCACCGCCGATGGGGACGGCGGCGCGGTTCGACATCGAGAGAATGAACGCGACGCATGAGACGACCATCAGCGCGGCGCCGCCGACCGCGAAGAGCCGCGAGCCGTAGCGGTCGCTCCACGAGCCGACCGGGAAACGAGACAGGAGCGCGCACGTCGCCTGGATACCGATGACCGCGCCAACGACCTGAGGACCCAAACCGAATTCCCGAACGACGAGAAGCCCAATGGAGGTATTCACGAGCATCAGGCTGGACGCTTGCGCGAGTGTGGCGAGCCCGACGAGGACGAATCCGAGCGTGAAGATGCGGTCGGGGCTCTTCGCGGCAAGAATTCGCGAGATCACCTGAGCCTTTGACGCTCACCCGTCGCGGCTGCGATCTCGATCGCGTTCAGCATGCGATGGCGCGTGACCGCATCTTCAAAGGTCGGACAGAGGTGCGTGCCCTCGCGATAGTCGCAAGCGAAACGCGCCCACGCTTGCGCGACGTTCGTGCCTAGACCCGGTTGCGGCGGGGCCCACCGATACTTCTCTGGCGCGGCCAGGATCTCGAGCGAGGACTGCGCTCCTTTGCCGCCGCGTACGGTCATCTCGAAGAGCTGGGCCTGACCGCCGTCGGCGGTAAGCTGCAGGTCGCCTTCCGTGCCGTTGATCTCCCAGAGCAGGTTGGTGCCGCGCGAGCCCCCGCCGCGGTAGTGGATCGAGAAGGCGGCCCCGCCCTCGAGCAGTCCACTTACCGCCACCTGATCATCCGCGGCCATCGGCATTCTTTCGCCCGTCCCCGCGACCGTGAAGGACTTTCGGCGCATCGTCATGGTGGCCGAGAGCTCTCGAACCTCACCGAGGCAGTGACAGAGCGCGTCGGCCGCGTGTCCGAGCGCGATCGAAAGCATCGTCGCGCCGTTCTTCCTGTCGTTGAGATACACGTTGAACGGCTCCACCGTCGGACCCCAGCCCATGCCCGAACCGATGAACGTGGTCGAGAGCACCTCACCGACATAGCCTTGCTTGATAAGGTCCCGCAGGTACGCGACGGCGGGCGCGGACCGCGCCTGCAGACCGGCCACCGCGAGGACCCCCTTTTTCTTCGCCAGAGCGGCGAGGGTCTCCGCCTCCCTCAGGCCGTTGCCCAGCGGCCATTCGCAGTACACGGCCTTGCCCGCTTCGAGCGCCGCGCTCGCGAGCTCGAGGTGATGGGGCACTTTTACGGTCACGGCGACGACGTCCACGGTCGGGCTCTCCACGAGCTCTTGATGGTTGTCGAACGCGGCGAGCACGCCAAAAAGCTTGCCGGCTGCGTCGGCGGATTCGCGTCGCGTCGTCGATAGAGCCGTGATCTCGAAATCGTCCGGCAGGGACCGGAGCGCGGGAATGTGCGCCTGCGCGGCCCACCCGCGATCCGGATTGGCGCCGATGATGCCGACACGGATCCTCTTGGCTCGTCCGTAGCTCGCGATCGGGACTTGACCGCTCAAGCGACGGTCGCCACTTGAGCGGCCTTGACCACTTCGACTTCGAGCGCGAGCTTGACCTCTTCGCTCACGAGCAAGCCGCCGGTTTCGAGTGCGACGTTCCAGGTCAGGCCCCAGTCTTTGCGGTTGATGGCCGCGTACGCGCTGAAACCCGCATGCACGGTGCCCATCGGATCCTTCGCTTCACCTGAGTACACGACGTCCAACGTGACCGGGCGCGCCACGTTCCGGATGGTCAGATCGCCCGTCATTTTGTAATGGTCGTGCGCCGCGCGCTCGACGCGCGTGCTATTGAACGTAATGGTCGGGAACTGCTCGACATTCAGGAAGTCGGGTGACCGCAGGTGCGCGTCGCGCCGAGCGTCATTGGTAATCAACGAGCGGGTATCGATCGTCGCTTGCACCGAGGAGGCGGTGAAGTCGTCCTCGTTGAGATCGATCGACACCCGTACGCCGGTGAAATGCCCCCTCACGGTCATCAGGCCCATGTGCTTGGCTGAAAACTCAACCTGCGTATGCATCGGATCCACGGTCCAGCTCATCTCTGTCCTCCCAGCCCGGCCCTGCTCGATAATATGTGCGCATACAATAGTTGCGTGACGTACTATCGTCAAGCGTAAAGATCATTCATGAACTATCCGCAGAACAAGCAATGGTTTAGTTTTTAGGGGTGAAGGGCCGCCGGAAAGTCGCGACCCGATCAGCGAGCAAACCCTCCTTGCGCCCGCGAGCCAGGGATGCGGACCACACCGAGCTCGGTCGAAAGCTCCTGACGCTCCCACGACTGAATGCCTGGGGCGCGTTCCTCACGGCGCACAAAGCGCTGGAAAACATCCTCAGTCGGGAGCTCGAGTCGGCTTGTGGGTTGCCGCTCACATGGTTCGACGCACTCGCGCAGCTACGGATGGCGCCTGCCCAGCGCCTCACCATGGGCCAACTCGCGAGCGCACTCCTGTTCAGCAAGAGCGGGCTGACGAGGCTGATCGATCGAATGGTGCAGGCCGGGTTGGTGCAGCGACTCGCCCGTCCCGGCGATCGGCGGAGTCTGCACATTGCGCTGACGGACGCCGGCGAACACAAGTACCGGCAGGCGCTGCCGATCCACCTCGACCACGTTAAACGCTATTTCGCGGCATACATCGAGGACGACGAAGCTCCCGCGGTCGAGTCAGCGCTGATGCGGATGGCCAATGCCGTCCGTCGAGAAAGCGGCTTGTGATGGGTCTGCGCCGAGCATGGGCTCGACGGCCGAAGCCGTCGAGCCCTTCAGTTCGTTACTTCATCGCGCCGATCTGACGGAGAAGTGTCGCCGTGTCGAGGTACGAGCTCCAGCGCTTCACTTTTCCATTTTCGTAGTCGGCGACGAAGATCACCGGAACCGTTACCGACTTGTTCGTGGCAGGGACGCCGGCGAGCTCGCCGCGGTGAGTCCCCGTTACGGTGCACTCCCCGACCACGGTGTCGCCCTCCGAGACGGTCCGCTCGACTTTGTAGTTGATGTCGGGCAATCCCGCCCACAGCGCGGTGTGGAATGCGCGGAAGCCGGCCTTGTCGACGGTTCCGACCATCGGGTTGATGAACGTCACGTCGTCTCTCAGGTGGGCCTCGAAGCGGTCATGATCGCGCGCGCTTGCCGCCGACATAGCCGCTCTGAAGTCGCTCGCGTTCGCGTTAGTCGTGTCCGCTGGTTTCTGTTGCTGTGCGATCGCCATGTGACTCTCCCCTCCTGGATGGGATGCCGCGTCGCGCGACCGCCACGACGGCGCTCCCTCCGCTCGCTTCTATTCGTAGTGGAAATTGGTCTTTAACAAGCCCGTCTTGCTGAACATGTACCGCACGGGCGACCGCTTCGCTCCGTCCTCGATCATCTTCCGCTCGTCGCCCGAGAAGTCTCCGTGGGCGGTGACATCGACGGTGATCTGGTTCAAGGTGTTGTCCCAGTCTGAGGGATCTTTGGCGCCCGTTATCGGACCTGGGTCGACGTCGGCGTGAGCCTTCACCTCGAGCCCATCGAGCTTGACGCCGGTCCTGGCGCAGTTGAGCACGATCGCCTCGGTGACGCACGAGGACAGCCCGAGAAGCGCGGCCTCGATCGGCTCGATGCGATCGTCGGCTCCCTCGACACCGATGGCGTCTCCGACTTCCTTCCAGGAGCCGATCTGAACCGAGAAGTCCCGGGTGGGCTTCTCGATCGCCTGACCCCCGAGGGTCCATCGGCCTACCTTCCCCAGGTTGCCGAGGCCCTTCTGCTCCCAGATGGTCCTGCTCTCGATCCCAAGCTCGAAGTTTTTCGGCGAGGACGCGTATTGATCGTTGAACTTGTCCAGCTGACGTGTGTTGATGCCCTGGATTGGCATCGTAGCCACGTTTGCCATGTGCTCTCCCCTTTTCTTCCCCTGATTGCCCTGCTGAAGGATCGGCGGTCCCCTCCGCTCCGACCCTCCTCCTTGCTTGACGAGCTGCGCCCTGGGCCTGGGAGGCACCTTCGCCGGCACACGGGCTCGGACGGTGCATCGGGTCCGAAGGAACGCGCTAGGTGTACTCCCGATCCTCAGGAACACAAGGCCATTGCTATGTGGCCGCCGTATCGAGAGAGCTAGCGCTCGGCTGGCTGCGATCGAGCGCTCGATACAGTCGCGAGGATCTCCACGATCAGCTCCGCGCGCGTTGCGAATGCCGCCATCTTCGGTGGAATCAGTTCGTAGGCCAGCGCGATGTCGCGTATGTGATCCAGATCGAGCGCCCTTAGTTGAGCCGCGAGGAGGCCCTCGCCTCGCGCGTCGACCTCAAATGGATCGAGAACCGCGCGCTGCGGCGCAGGTGAAAAGGGCGGGACGAGCCGCGGTGATCCGTCGGTGGCGCGCGACGTTGCGCGCCTGAGGGCACCCTCGAGATAGGCCGCACCGACGCCGGCGGCCCAGTACCGGAAAGCGAGCTCTTTGGACTGCACCGTCTCGACCTCCGTGGTCAGTCGCTCATCCTCGGCGAGATCGACGAACTCAATCCAGCCCTCCCACATCCCATCCGAGCGGACCCGGCCGATGGCCCTCGCGCGGTAACGCCTCGCGACAAGACTCTCGAGCACATCCGCGTACTCGTGGCTGACATTCTTATCGGTCATTGGGCGCAAATCGTGTGACCCGAGCAAGGGCCGCATTGACGGCCCGCATGGCGCCGCAGCGGTCACGAAAGAGCGGCAAGGCCCAACCACACTCGCGGCAGAACCACTCCGGCCCCCGCTCGCTCGCTCGGACCGCTACATCGTGCGGACAGAGAGGAGAAATCCATTTCATGCCCGAGACTCTGCCCGTCGAGGCGGGTTGGCGGTATCCGGGAAATCACGGGGACCCGGAGAATCCGGGGGGTCCCGCATGGCAGTCCTTCTGCACGACTCCGCCTGTGCGTCTCTCACCGCGCGAGATCGAGATCCTTCGCTACGTCGCGGCAGGACACACGACGAAAGAGGTGGCCGCCGCGCTGAACATCGCGGAGAGCACAGCCGAGTGGCACATCTCGAACATCCTTGTGAAGCTCGGAGCCGCGAGCCGAGCAGAAGCGGTCGCAATCGGATTACGTGAGGGCCTTCTCGGGTCGAAAGAGCAACCCCTCGCGGGGAGATCCGCGCCCGATCTGGACAGCAGGTCCGCGCATCGCGGTCGCGGCTGGCGGGACGACCGGGTCATACATTTCGATCTGCTCGGAGTGCATCTCGGGGAGATCAGGATTGGCCGCGACCGCCGAGATCTTGCGCAGAGGGAAACAAAGTCCTTGGATGATGATGCTGGTCGGAAGGCGGAGCGAGGAGCGAGCGGTGGTCGAGATCGCGATTGACGGTGACACGCTCTATCTCCGCGTGCGCGGACTCGATCAGATCCTCGCGCTACGAAGCGAGCTCTCGGTGCCGCTTGCGCATATCCGCGCGGTGACAATCCGTCCCGCGGAAGCGCACGGCGCGTTCCACGGGCTGCGCTTCGGCACGAACCTCCCCGGCGTCGTCACCGCCGGAACGTTCCTCACCGGCGATGGACTGGTCTTCTGGGACGTGCACGATCCGGACAAGACGATCGCGCTCGATATCGACCACGAGTTCTACAAGCGCGTCATCGTCGAAGTGGAGGGCCCGCCCGAGGTCGCCGCGGCGCAGATCGACGCTGCGCGGAAGCGGGCCGGGGCAGGCAGAGCGTAGAGCCAGTCGGCCAGGGCCGCCCCTTTCAGACCGTCTGCCTATAGTGCCGGCCGTGACCGTCGCTGTGGCACGGCCGAGCGCGCGCATGACGGCCGTCTTGTATCTCGCGTACTTCGTGATTGCCGGCGTCGGTCAGGTGCTCGCGCTGCGGGATCCCGCGTCGGCCCTTGCCGCGGCCGTGGAAGTCGGCGGCACGATCTGGTACGCGATCGTCGCCTTGCTCCTCTGTCGCCTCTTCGGCGACCCGACCCGCGGCATCGGCGTCCTCGCCATGGTCAGCGTGGTCGTCGGCTGCATCCTCCAATCGCTGTACTACGCGCTCGGCCTGGGTCACGGCGCGTATGTGCTCGCGCTGGTCTCCTTCGGGCTCTTCCTCGTCTTTCTCGGCTTCCTCGTCGTGCGCTCGGCACGAATCCCACGAGCGATCGGCGTCGCGCTCATCGTCGGTGGCGCGGCGTCGTGCGTCTTCTTGCTGCCATTCGTGCCGGCGGCGCTCGCGCCCGCAGCCCTGCTCGGCGGGATCGGGGAGCTCGTGCTGCTGCTGTGGCTCCTGATCGTCGGGGTCCGGCGTTAGCCCGAACACGCAGCGACTCGGTGGCGCTCTCGACCCGGGGATCGCGCAGGCGCTGCGGCGCGGTCCGCGACGACCGTATGAGATCGCTCGCCTCGTCTGCTACGCCCGCACACCTTCCGGGATGCTGTTTGGAGAAGCAGTTGGGATGAGCGCTCAGCGATGTTCGAGCCAGAGGCTTGGCGAGAGATCGATGTCGCGCGATCGCGCGCGAAACTGGTCAGCAGGCCGAGGCGGGCGGGACCCTTGGGACGACTCAGATGGCACCGCGGGGGTGCGCGGGTCTAGCGACGCTTCGTCTGAATCGCGGTAGGGTGCCGAGGCTCGTAGATGCCGAGCGGTGCACCGCTCGGAAGCGCGATGGTCGCCAGCAGGCCCCAGCCTCGGTCGGCGACATCGTGGACCACCCTCACGCGCTTGCGCCGCAGCGCAGCCATCGTGGTCTTGATGTCCTTGCACATGAAGTACAACTCGGCGTGGCCACCCTTCTTGTCCGGGTGGACCGCGATCTCAGCGGGCGGAAGCCCGAAGATCAGCCAACCCTCTCCCGCATCGACCGACGAGAGCTCGAGCACTTCTTTGAAGAACTTCCGGTCCTTCTCCGCTGATTTGCTATAGAGGATCGCGTGCATGCCAATCACGGTGGTCATGCTAGCTTCGCTCGCTCGCTCCGCTGCGACGTCCGCGGCCCGCCTCAACTTGACCGGCCACTCCATATAAGAAGGCGTCGCCGGTTGCTGCACCGTACGACGGGGAGCGTGTGCGCGCCCCGCACTCCTCCGCTCTGATGCATAGCTGCGACTGGCCAGGACGCCGGTGAGACGCAACTTGCCGGGGAGAGTCGCGGCGATAGTTGAGTTGCTAGGCTGGCCCAAGTGAGCGCGATCGTGCTCCCGCCGGGCGATGGGATAACGTTACGAGCCCGCGGAAATACTCTGCGGTTCAAGGCCATCGGCGCCGACACGAAGGACGCCTTCTCACTCTTCGAGCGTGAGGTGCCGCAAGGGGCGCGGCGACCAGCGGCACACCGCCATCCGGGTACGGTCGAAGCCTTCTATGTGCTTGCCGGCGAGCTCGCGTTGTCGGCGGATGGAAGCGACCACGTCGTCCCAAGCGGCGGCTTCGCGCTCGTGCCCGCCGGTGCTGTCCATACTTTCGGCAACGCAGGCTCGGGTGTGTTGCGGGTACTCATTCTCCATGCGCCCTCACTCGATCGCTACTTCGCCGATCTCGACGCGCTCGACGGATCGGGCGGGCTCAACCCCGACTCTGAGCGCGAGCTCATGCGTCGTCACGGCCTAGAACCGGCGTGATCGATTGTGCCCCGCGAGCCAGCAAGGAAGGCGAATGGGCTTGAAGGGCTACGTCTCCGGGGGAGACGGGCTCTATGTCTGTGATGTTGAAACAACCCCACTGATCAGAGACGAGGACGTGTGGTTTGCGTCTGAAGCCGGGATGTTTGCGCCGCGGGCGGAGAATACGCTGCGAGTGAGGGCTCGCCGCTAGGCGAGAGAGAAGCAAGGGGGAGCGACCATGGATCAAGTCTGTTTCGCGTTGCCTGTGATCTCCGGCAAGACCGAAGACGCCCGCAAATTCTTCAAGGAGCTCGAAGGCTCCCGCAAGGCTGAATTCGCCAGGTCCGAAGAGCGCATCGGCATTCCGAAAGAATCCTGGTACCTGCAGAAGACACCAATGGCCGACCTGCTGATTGGCTACATGGAAAGTCCTGATTTCGCCCACGCGTTGGATCTCTTCGCGCGGTCGCAGGACGAGTTCGACGTTTGGTTCAAGCGGCGTCTTGCGGAGTTGACCGGCGCCGATCTGAACACCCCGCCGGCTGGGCCCATGAGCGAGCAGCTCTCGAGCTACGAAGCCAGGGTGCCAGTCGCTTAGATTTTGAGTCGGTGACGCGGCCCGTCTTCCTCACTTGCCGGGTCCGCGTCGCCGGGAATGAGTTTGGTCAGATTCCGCGCGGCGATCCGCATTCCGAGAGCGGAAGACGGAGGTCAAGCACGCGGAGGTGACAAAAGGTCGGATCGTTCAGGACGTGCGTGGATGGCGCCTGCTGAGCGGCTAGGCCGAAGCCACGGGAGCCAGCCGACCCCGCGGATGGCTTTCTCGGCTCGATCCCTCCCGATCTGTGAGTCGGATGCTCGATGATCTAGGGCCACGCCGGTCACCGGATCTGGCTCTTGCGGATGAGCACAGGACGGCTAACGCCATTCACGAGGGCGCTCAGGATCCGAGCTTGAGTCCGGACGAGAGGTTGGTTGCCCTAGTCGCGGGTCAGGTGCGCAGATCCGCGGTGTCTCTTTGGAATGAGGTGACAAGCTTCTGGACACGGCCGCCGAACGAGGCGTTGACGACGCCGAAATGCTCGACGATGAACAGCGCGCGCGTCGCCAACTTGTCGAACTCCTCGGACGCAATCATCCGGTCCAGCTTGTCGCGCTCGCCTTTGATAAGGAAGAACCCACCGAGATCGCCGCCGTGCGCTTGCAGGAAGACGGGCTCAAAACCTTCGATATTCTTCTGCGCCTGCTGCGCGCCGAGGTATTGACCGAACTCGGTGAAGACCTTAGTCGCGCCGTTCTCACGTCCTCGAGTCGGAGTACCGAAGCCGACAAATATGCCGTGGTCCGCCATGACACACCTCCCCTGACCGGCGAGGTTACTCCGGCAGAAAAGGTGTTACCTGGGCGGAAGACTGGATCAGACTTCCTGGAGTAGGCCGCGCTCAGCAACCCAGGCCGCGACCTGTGCACGGTTGCTCATGTCGAGCTTTCCCAAAATGTTCGCGACGTGCCTCTCGACAGTTCCGGTGGCGATAAAGAGACGCTCC
>VBIZ01000185.1 GCA_005880575.1 Chloroflexota bacterium
TGCCAAGAGGAATCCGAGCATCAGGCTGCCTGCGTCTCCCATGAAGATCCGAGCCGGCGAAAAGTTGTAGACGAGAAACCCGGCGCAGGCGCCGGCGGTGACCGCGCCGATGAGCGCTACCGGGATGTTCTCGGGGTACGCCGCTATCGCGAGCGCTCCACCCGCGATCGCGGTGATCCCGGCGGCGAGGCCGTCCATGTTGTCCATCAGGTTCACGGCATTCATGAGTCCGACCACCCACAGGACGGTCATGACGAAGGCGATCGGCTCGAACGTGATGATCTCGACCCTCACTCCCCCGAAGAAGAGTCCCGCAGCAATGACCGCCTGCCCAGCGAGCTTCGTCGACGGCGCCATTCGTCGGAAGTCGTCGAGGAGCCCGAGGGCGAAGGTCGCGGTCGCGCCGGCGATGATCACCGCCGACACGCGCGAAGGCGGAAGCACCACGACCAGCGCGACGAGGATCGGGAGAGCCATGGCGGCGCCGCCGAGAAGCGGGGTGGGTTTGGTGTGCCAGCGGTCGGCCCGCGGAGCCACGACCAACCCAAAGCGTCGGGCGAGGATGCCGAACGCGGGAGTGGCGATCGCGGTGAGCACAGCAACGACCGCGATGAGCGCGAGCAACGCCTGGATCAGTGAGATGGTCCCCTCATTCCCTTCGGCTGACGGCGCGCGTTCAGGCGAATTGTAGCCACGAACAAAGCGCGCCTTAGCTCGTCCGACGACCGAGCAGGTCCGAATACAGGCGGTCGATGTCCTCGACAAGCCGATCGCTTCCGTATCTGCGAAGCGCGAGGTCACGACCGTTGCGGCCAAGCTCAGCCCGACGATCGGGATCCGCGAGCAACGCCTTCATCGCGTCGCCGAGCGCCTGATGGTCGCCCGCGCCGACCAGGACCCCTGCCGCATCCCCAACGACGTCGGGAACGCCGCCGACCGCGGTCGCGACGACCGCGCGCGCAGCAGCCATCGCCTCGATGACGCTGACCGGCGAGCCCTCGTTCAGCGAGGAGAGCGCCACGATGTCGCTCGCCGCGTACACGTTCGGTAGATCGGCGCGCCACCCGAGGAACCGACACCGGTCTCCGAGCCCCAGATCGCGCGCGACTGCCTCGATCGTTGCGCGTTCGGGCCCATCGCCGACCACAAGGCCGCACACATCAGGTTGAGCTTCCGTCACGCGGGCCAACGCCCGCAGGAACGTCGGTATGTCTTTGATCGCCACGAGCCGCGCGACGATGGTGACGTATCGCATGTCGGTCGGGAGACCCAGCGCGGCGAGGGCGTCGTCCCGCACCGGTAGCTCCCGGAATTGGTCGAGGTCCAGACCAAGCGGTATCTCGACGATCTTGCTGCTCGGTGCGATGCCGAGGCTGACGAGATCGGCCTTCTGCCGGGGCGTGATCGCGACGATGCGCGTAGTGATGCGCGCGAGAGCTCGCTCGATCTGAAGGTAGACGGCACTCTCGCGCTGCCCGAAATACCCGCGAAAGATCGAGCCGTGGTACGTGTGCACGACGAGACGGACGCCGGCGATTCGCGCTGCAACCCTTCCGAGCGCTCCCGCCTTTGCAAGATGGGTGTGCACGATGTCCGGCGTGAACGAGCGCGCGATCGAGACGAGTGTTGCAAGCGAGCGAACGTCATCGAGAGGCGAGATCGCCCTCCCGAGAGTGGGGACCGTTCTCGGTTCGACTGCGGGCAGACGCCCGAGCTTCAACATGTTGCCTTCGGCCGCGGTCTCGATACCGCTCACGAGAAGCGTCTCGTAGCGCGCCGGATAGAGCCGCGAGGCCAGGAGCGAGACGTGGATCGCGGGGCCGCCGATGTTCAGCCTGGTGATGACGCGCATCACGCGGATCCGATTCACGACCCGACGGTGCTCGCCTCACGCAGGTACTCGACCGTCCGACGGAGGCCGGTCTGAAAATCGACGCTCGTCTTGTATCCAAGAAGCGATCGGGCGACGCTGAGATCGGCGTGCGAGTCGCGGATGTCCCCCGGCCGGTCGGGGGCGTGCACGGGCGAAAGGGAATACCCGAACTCCTTCGAGATCGCTTCGAGCACGTCCAGAACGGTGCGCGGGTTGCCTGCGGCGATGTTCACAGACTCGCCTGAAAGCTTCGGCGCCGCGGCTGCGGCGAGGTTCGCCTCGACGACGTTGTCGACGTAGGTGAAGTCGCGCGACTGACGCCCGTCGCCGTAGACCTGCGGCCGCTCGCGCCGCAGGTACGCGGTGATGAAGCGCGGGATCGCCGCGGCGTAAGCCGACGTCGGGTCCTGCCTCGGCCCGAACACGTTGAAGTAGCGCAGGCTCACGGTACGCATCCCGTGCAACTGGGCGAAGACGCGCGTGTAGCCCTCCGCGGCGAGCTTCGCGACGGCGTACGGCGACCGCGGTACGGTCGGCATCGACTCGCGCATAGGTGGACTCGCGACATCGCCGTACACGGACGACGACGACGAGTTGACGAACGTCCGCACTCCGGACTCGCGGGCGGCCTCGAGAAGCTTCAGCGTTGCCGTCGCCGCAGCCTGGTGCGATCGCACGGGGTCGCGGACCGACCGCGGAACGGACGGAACGGCGGCGAGGTGAAAGATCACGTCGACCCCCTCGAGAACGTCGGTCACCGCGTCGCGCGCGAGGTCGCGTTCCACAACGGTGACCGGAACGCCCTCGATGTTCTCGCTGCGGCCCGTCGAGAGGTCGTCGATCACCGTGACCTTCGCGCCATCGGCGAGGAGGCGCCGGACGAGGTGCGATCCGATGAACCCGGCGCCTCCCGTCACCACCGCCTTCGTTCGGGTCCGGCTAGGCAATCGAGAACTCCCGATGCCAGAGCTCGAGCATGAGGAGCGACCAGAGGCGATGACTGTGGTCGATCCCGCCGAGGTGCTCGTCGACCATGGTGCGTACCGCTTCGGGACGCAGATAACCGCGCTCGAGGGCCGAGGTCGAAAGGACGACGTCGGCGAGGAGCGGCCGCAGCTCCTGACGAAGCCACCGCCCGATGGGCACGCCGAAGCCCTGCTTGCGGCGCGCGAGGTTCTCGGGCGGAAGGGTCTCCGCGAACGCTTCGCGGAGGATCCACTTGCGACGGGTCCCTCGGATCATGAGCGACGTCGGGAGCGCGAGCGCGTACTCGACGAGACAGCGATCGAGGAACGGCGCACGGACCTCGAGCGAGTTCGCCATGGAGGCGATGTCGACCTTCACCAGCAGATCGTCCGGCAGGTAGAGCGCGACGTCCAGCAACTGGGCGCGCCGGACCGCATCGCCAACGTGGAGCGCGGCACGCTGGTCGAGCTCGCGGGCGGCGCTGTCCGCGTACGGCCGGAATTCAGGGGTGGCGCTCGCCGACAGCCACTCGTCGTCGGTGATCGCCAGCCACGAGAGATAGCGCGTCGCGCGGGGGCGTCGCGCGCCCGAAAGAAATCGGCGGAGCCGCGTGCTCCTGCCGCGCTGATCGCCGGCCCTCGGAAGAATCGCTCCGGCACCGTCGAGGATCGGACCGCGAAACGGGGAAGGTATGCGGTCGAGCGCTGCGGCGAGGCGCACCGCGTGGTACCGCTGGTACCCGGCGAACAGCTCGTCACCACCGTCGCCGGCGAGTGCCACTGTGACGAAATCGCGAGAGAGCTTCGAGAGATAGTACGTCGGGATCGCTGAGGAGTCCGCGTACGGCTCGCCGTAGTGACGGACGAGGAGCGGCAGCACCGAGGTCATGTCGGGGCGCACGACGAACTCGTGGTGATCCGTGCTGTAGCGCCGTGCGATGCGCCGGGCGTGCTCGACTTCGGAATATCCCTCCTCCTCGAACCCGATGGTGAACGTGCGCACGGTCTTCGACTGCGCGGCCATACTCGCTACGAGCGCGCTCGAGTCGATGCCCCCGGAGAGGAACGCGCCGACGGGGACGTCCGCGACGAGCCGCTTCCGAACCGCGGCATCAAAGAGCGTGCGCACGCGCGCGACGGCCTCGTCCTCGGGCACCGACACGACCGAAGTGGGCGGCTGCCAGTACCGGCGCTCCGTGCTTTTCCCGTCGCGCCAGACCAGCACGGTCGCGGGCTCAAGCTTGCGGATGCCGGCGAACGCGTCGAAAGGAGCCGGTACGTAACCGAGTCGGAGGTATAGCGCGATCGCGGCGCGGTCGACCGGAAACCGATCGCTTCCGAGTCCGGCAATGAGCGCCTGGTGCTCCGACGCGAAGTAGAGCTCGCCACCCGATTCATAGGTGAGAATCGGCTTCTTTCCGAGGCGATCTCGGGCGAGCACCAGCGTGCGCCGGGCCGTGTCCCAGACCGCGAGCGCGAACATGCCTTCGAGCTTCTCCACAAAAGCGGCGCCGTCGCGCTCGTATAGGTGGACGATGACTTCGGTGTCCGACCGCGTACGAAACGAGTGGCCCTGCTTCGAGAGCTCGTCACGGAGTTCCTGAAAGTTGTAGATCTCGCCGTTGAAGACGGTCCAGACGCGTTCGTCCTCGCCGCTCTGCGGCTGATCGCCGGTGACGAGATCGATGATTCGCAGACGGCGAACACCGAGGGCGGAGTGGGCGTCGCAGCGCTCGCCGGCGGAGTCCGGGCCGCGATGCGCGATCGCCTCGCGCATCCGTCGCATCAGAGGCGCTCGGTCTCTCTCGACGCGTCCCACGACGCCGGCGATGCCACACATCTAGGAGTTGCGAATCATCTGACGACGCCGGCCTGTATCTGCGTCCGAAGCTGCTGCGCGGGCGCGTAGCCCGGCTGGATCGCGAGCAGCGCGTCGATCTCCTTCAGCGCCTCGATGATCTGCCCGTTCAGCGCCAACCCTCGTGCGAGCTCCACCCGGAGCGGTAGCTGGTTGCGAGGATCTGGAATGACGGCGATACCGCGGCGCGCCATCTCGACCCCGTCGGCCGGGCGGCCGAGTCCGATCAGAACTTGCGTGGCGGTAAGGAAGATATCCCGATTGTGCGATTGATCGAGCTCGAGAGCGCGTTCGGCCGACCGAAGGCCTTCCGGAAGGTCGCCCGTCACCTGCATGACCACAGCCCTGGTCAGGTGCGTCAGCGGATTGTTCGGATCGACCTTGACGACTCGCTCGGCAACGTCCCGGGCAGGCTGCGATGCGCTGCGATCCCCCTTCTGGAAAGCCTGGGCGTACGCGCGGGCGAGGTCGCCCGAGTACCGGAAGTCATAAGGTGCGAGATCGCTCGCGCGCCGAAAGGCGGCGACCGCGTCAGTCACCCGGTCGCCTCCGACGTAGGCGAGGCCGAGCGTGTCCCAGTACGCGGCACGCCGTGGGTCGGCATTCGTGGCGCGAAGTGCGAGATCGATCGCTTGCTGGTTGCGTCCCGCGAGGCGCGCTTGCAGCGAAGCCTGGGCGGAATGCGATGCATCCAGTGCGTTCCACGTCGTGAGGGCGAGTAAGACCGTGAGGGCAACAACGACGTAGCCGACATTCGAGAGGAGGCGCTGTCCCTGCGTGTAATCGGCCGGTCCTCGCCCGCGGGGGCGCGATTCCGATGCCGAAGTGTCCGACGGCCACGGCCGAGAAGTCACGACGCCGATCGTGCCGAGGCCCGTCCAGAACAGCCACCCCGTCCCGAGCTCGTCCACAGTCGTCAGCCCAGCCCCTAGGAACGCCGCGAGCATTCCCGCTCCGAGCCACGCGACGGGTCGGAATCCCGCTCGCACCGTCAAGACGAGCGCGGCGATGACCATCGCGAGGAACGCGCCTAGACCAACGAGCCCGCTCGTCGCCGCGATCTGGCTCAGCCATCCATGCGCGCTCGTCTCGAGGCTCTGTTGGACCTCGAAGGGCTCGGCGGCCGTCCGATATGTCGGAACGCCGATGACGAAGTTATCCGGCCCGTAGCCAAAGATCGGCCGCTCGCGAACGATGCCCAGGGCCATCCGATAGAACGCGAGGCGAACATCCGCGGATTGCTCGAGGCGCGGCCCGGTGCTCCCATCGCCTTCAGCGGAGACGGAGAGATCTACGGTGCTGAGCACCCGCGCCCCGAGCGGTGTCAGAAGGAGGACTGCCGCCAGTCCAACGGCTGCCGCCAGCGCGCCGCCGATGGTTGCGAGCCGGGTCCGACGGTCGGGGTGCCCCGTCCATACGAGGGCCAGCAGGAGCGCACCGCCGGTAACCACACCGAGCAACGCCGATCGTGTTTGCGTCGCCAAGAGGCCGGCGAAGAGTGCGAGCGCGAACACGATCACGCCGACTCGGAAGGCACGGCGCAGGGTCAAGCCAAATGCGGCGAGCGCCAGCGCGCCGATAAACAGCACCGCGAGGTACTCGGCGAGGCTCGTTGTCTGGCCGAGAGTGGAAAAAGGCCGAACCGAGCCGCTCACGTTCCACTCGAAGGGATCCCGCTCCGCCAGTTGAAGGGTCGCGTAAATGAGAACGATGACCGAAGAGGCGAGGATGCTGCTCCCGACGGCGAGGGCTTCTCGGCGCGTGCGGACAAGCAGCACGAAAGCGAAATAGAGGATCACGCCGTCGGCGATCGTTCCCAAGCCGAGCATCCGGGGATGCGTCCCGTAGAACGCGAGCTGAGGATCCACCGCGAAGACGCTCGCGATCGCGTTGACCCCGAGGAACGTCAGGACGGCCACGTGCAAGGGCGACCTCGTGAGAAACGACCGGCCAAAGCGGATCGCCAGCGCGACGAGCACACCTAGGAGCACGTACGCGAGCGCATGGCTTAGAAGCGCCTTGGCAACACTGAAGGGCACGTCCGCCGTCCGATCGAAGAACAACGGTATGAGCGCGACCTTCCCGCAAAGCAACACGACGCCGAGGGTCCGGAGCCTGCTGCTCACGAGCGACGAAGCTTCGCCGGTCTTGCCTTTGTGCAGCGGCGCGCGCGCGCTGCGCCTCGTCACAGTTAAGGGCCGGTGCTCTTCGAGCGGTACTGGTTTCGCAGTTGGGTGGCGACAGGGTCGTTCGGGACGATTGCGAGGACGGCATCCAACTCCTTGACTGCTTCCGCAGGTTGTCCGGCGGCGGCAAGGACGCGAGCTAGCTCGACCCGGATCTGGACGGTGTCCTGAGCAGGACCGCTGTGAACGGCAATTGCTCGTCGCGCGAGTGCGATCGCCTCGTCGTATCGTCCGCTCGCCCTATAGACCTGCTCCGCGACGACGTACATGTCGGTGTTCACCGCCCGTGGGTCCAGCGCGACCGCCTTCTCAATCGAAGGCACCGCCTCGGACAATTCGCCGGTAACGGCCATCGCGAGTGCCCGGGTTGCAAGCGCCTGCGGGTTGTTCGGATCGGTGAGGACAGCGTGGTTTGCGGCATCGCGAGCCTGAGCCGCGTAGGACGCGTCTCCTGCTTGAACGAGCCCGATGTACGCCCGCGCGAGGTCGCTCGAATAGCGGATGTCGTAAGGGGCGAGGGTCGACGCGCGGGCGAAAGCTGCCGCTCCGTCCCTAAGCCGGTTCGCAGAAACATAAGCGAGGCCAAGCTGATCCCAGTAGGGCGCCCGTAGTGGGTCGAGTTCCGTCGCGCGGAGCCCCGCATCGATCGCGGCGCGAGGCTGTCCAGCAAGGCGGATGACCTGAGCAAGGTGAGCCGCGCGCGACGCGCCGAGCGCATTGATCTCCGTGAGCGCAAGCGCCACTCCGACAACCGCACAGGAGAGCGCGAGGACGATCCGCGGACCTCGAAAGCGCGCTTTCGCCGAGGGTGAGTGTTGCCGGCCCGGGTTGGGCGCTGGGTCCGGCAGGCTCCGCGCGGTCATGGTGCCGACGACACCAACTCCGGCCCAAAACAGCCATTCGGTGCTGACAGCATTGACGGTGGTCAGCCCGACCCCAACAAAGGCGGCGACCATCGCCGCCCCCGTCCACGCGACCGGATGGAATCCGGCCTTCAGAGCGACGACGAGTGCGCCAAGGGTGACTGCGGCGAACGCGATAAGACCCAAGACGCCGCTCGCCGACCCGACCTGCGCTACCCAACTGTGCGCGCTTGTGGTTAGTCCTTGCTGGACCTCGGGGGGAGCACCTTCCGGACGGTACTTGGGGAGTCCGACCGCGAAATTGTCTGGGCCAAAACCGAGCACCGGTCTCTCTTGGACCATCGCAAACGCAATTCGATAGAAGCCAAGATGAACGTCAGCAGATTCCTCCAGCTGAGGGCTGTTCTCATCGGCCGGGCTCGCCGACGTCGACCCCAAGGACACTGTGCTCAGCAGTCGAGCACCGAGCGGCGTGAAGCTGACGATCAAAGCTAAGGCGGCTGCCCCGGCGACGGACGCTCCCAGGCTCCATAGCCGAACCCGCCTGCTCGGGTGCCTGAACCAGATCAGGACAACAACCACGACGGCGGCAAGCCCGATTCCCAGGAGCCCCGATCGTGTCTGCGTGCTGATCATCCCGGCGAGCATGGCCACCGATAGAAGGACAAGGAGCCAACGAACGAGGCGCGGCAGAGACGTGTCGAGCAGTCCCAACACGGCGGTCCCGACACAAACAACGGTCAGGTACTCCGCCAGACTTGTCGGCTGACCGAACGTCGAAAAGGGCCGGAATCCGGCCGGCAGTCCCCATGCGATCGGATCTCGGCCGAAAAACTGAACGAGGGTGTAGGCCAGAACGACCAACGACCCGGCAAGCCCGCACACCATGACGTAGCGCATCTCCGCCATCGTCCGAACGAGCAGCACGATCGCGAAATAGAGCAGCACACCGTCGGCGATCGTTGCCAGCCCAACCATACGGCCATGCGCGCCATAGAGCGCGAGGATCTGATCGGCCGCGAACACCGTGGCGGCTATGTTGACGATGAGAAACGCTGCGACCGCGATATGAAGCATTGAGACCGCGACCACCGCCCGGCGATACAGGATCAAGAGTCCGCCGATGACGCCTGCAAGCACGTACGCGAGTGCGTGACTCAATGCGCCCTTGGCTACCACGAACGGAATGTCGCTACCCAGATCGAAAGCCAAAGGAACAAGAGCGACCTTCGCACAGATGACGGCCACCCCCGCGATCCGGAGCTTCGATGCCAAGAACGCCGTTCGCGGCGGTCGCGCTCCGCGTGCATGAGAGGAACTGCGTCGCGTCACCAGTTAGAGCCTAGCGATGAAAAAAGACCGGGGCCCTTGCGGGCCCCGGTCCGGGATCGCTACGCGTGCTGGGTGGAATTATCCACCCGGCTCGAACTCGACGAGACGGTCCGGCGAGCCGAGGATGTTCGGCGGGTTGCCGGCTACGTCGAAGGTGCCCGTGGTCGACGTGATGTTGAACGGGATGGCCATTCCGGGCGTCGTGCCCGCGGTTGCCGTGAGTGTCCCGCTCAGTGTGACGGTGAGAACGGTGACCGTGGTGTCCCACGCGCAGGTCGCGGCATTGGCGGCGGCGCCGCCTCCGCACGTGATCGTCGCGGTCGTTCCGTCCTGGTCCTGGATCCCGATCATGACAGCACTCGAAATGTTGGCTTGCATCTTCTCGCTGAACGTCAGCGCGAAGGAGTCACCTGGGTCCTGGAAGTTCGAGGACGCAACGTTGTTCTGAAGGTCAGCGTCGACGATCGTCGGCGGCGTGAAGTCAGCTGCACCCGTGGTGAAGGTGACCGCAGAGCCCGCCGCGAGGTTGACGTTGAAGACGTTCTTGACGGCCCCGGCCGGGCCCACGAACGTCAGGGTGTAGGTCGTCGCGGCCGGCAGAGGAGCGCTCGTGTCAAGAACAAGCGGCGTGCCAGCGGTCTGCTGCGTCGCGCCACACTTGCTCGTCGCGTCCTGAGCCGTGAACGTCGGGTCGGTTGTTGCCGCGTTGTTGTCGTTCAGTGTGAAGTCACCGGCGGCGAATCCGCCAGCTGCGTTGCACCAGACGATCTGCGAGAAGTTGATCGTCACGGTCGTGCCACCAACAGCACCCGAGGCTGAGGTGATCGTCGGCGCGCCACCGGGAGCGGTCGTCGCAGAGGCCGTCTGCCCTTGCGGCGCGTTGATGGTGTTCCCGGAGCTGTCGACGAAGTTCGAGTTGCAGGTCGTGTTCGCTGGGTTCACGCACGCGCCGGCGTTCGCGTTGAGGTCAGCCTCAACGAACGCTCCCGGAGGCATCGGGTTCGCGAGGAAGAGATTCGCCGTGGTCACGCCGTTGTCCTTGGCCGCGGTGCAGAGCGGCGTGTTGTCGGAAGTGACCGGGTCGTTGGTCGCGCCGCTGACGTTGTTGACGGTCCAGTCGGTTGCGAACGCCGCTGTGTTCACCTTGCAGACAGGCTCGCTGTAGGTGACCGTCACGACGTTCGAAGCGACCGACATCGCCGTGTAGGACGGCGCGGTCGTGTCCGCGTATGTGAAGGAGAGCCCGTTCGAAGCGGCCTGGCCGCTGTTTGTCACCGTAACGGTGACAGGACCAGGAGCGTGAGCCGGCGAGGTCGCACCAACGGAGGTGCTACCGCAGCTCGTGACGACGGCGTTGCTGCCGCCGAACGCGACCGCCGGGAAGGCCGGGGTGCAGGCGATGCCAGTACCAGTGATCGTGACGGCCGTGCCACCGTTGCTTGTGCCGGTCGTCGGGGTGAGGGACGTCAGAGTCGCGGCGCCGTTACCGGCTCCGCCGACCGTCGCGTCCTGGTAGTAACCATCGGGGTGGATCTTCTCGCCCGTCGTCGAAAGGACGAGGTCACCGTTGAAGCGGTATGTGCCCGCGGTGACGTTTGATGGCGCGGCGACGTTGTAGCTGAACGTGCCGAGCGAGCCCGGCGCCGTCGTGGTCTGCGTGGTGGTCGCGTAACGAGTGGCCGAGAGCCAGCCGCTGTTCCATGAGGCCTCGGTCGCGTCCTGCGCGTTGCAGGTGACTTTGTCCTCGAGACAGGCCGCGAGGTCAACCTGAGTGCCCGTGCCGCGCGACCAGGTCGTCGTGCCCGTGTTGGCGAAGAAGACCTGGAAGTTCTGTGTTTGGCCTGGCGAGATGTTCACGAACGCCGACTCGCCTGCGTAGGCTGAGTCGAAGCCCGTCACTGCCAAGGCCGGTACCGCTGCTGACAGCATGCTGAGCGAGAGCGCAGCTGCTGAGACCGCGGTGACGATCTTTCGCATTTGGTCCCTTTCCTTTTCTGTCGTCGATGTGCGGTTCGCGTGATATCGCTGGATCGCCTTAGAGCTCTAACGCGAGAAGGTTTCCGCTCGGGCACGTCCCCTAGACGACGCAGTTCACCTCCCTTTCGGTTATTGGTCTGTGGCCGCAGACCATGCCCCGGGGGGCGGTGACATCCGGGGCGTACCCGTATCGGACAATTTGTGGGACGGACACTTCGTTTGGCTGGCTGGCGCGGCCGATTTGTACCATAGGCGGCCATTCGGCGCTACGCCGACCATCCGATGGATAGCCCGTCTCACTCGGTTTAGACGGCTGAGCCCGGCCTTTTGTCGCAAAGCTCATCGCCCGCCCTCGATGCTCATGTAGAACCCGCCGCGCGGATCGGCGAGGAAGGCACGCCCAATAGGGCTGAAATTCAAGCTCCGCACGGGCCCGGAAACCGAGCGTGGAGCCTGACTGTTATCCGCCGGGCCATAGGAATAGCCGGCAAGCCCGCTGGGTAGCGGGGCAACATACCAAGCCTTTCCGCCCTGGTCTGGCGCGAACGCGGTAACTGGTCGCTGAAGGCGCACTGTCAGCTTGGCGCTGCCGCCACGGACCGAGTAGATCTCCCCGGTGCTCGTACCGATCCACAGGGTGCTCGTCGCGTCGACGAGCAGTGCGGTAGTGACTCCGTTCCGTACGAAGGGGATCTCACTGAGCCGCAGCGTCTTCGGGTCGAACGTTCCAACGGAGCCTCGGAGATCGTCGGCGTAGAAGAGCCGGCCGTCAGCGTCGACGGTGAGCGCGCTAATGCGAGTGCCGGCCAGATTGAAGCCATCCATGCGGAGGGTCACGGGGTCCCACGCGAAAAGGTACGACGCGTCCTTCAGACCGATCCAGAGTCGACCATCGATCCCGACGGCGACCGCTGAAACGGGGCTCAGCACGTTCGTAGCGAAGCGACCTACGACACGATCCCGTGCTGTGCTCACGACATTGATCTCGCCGGTCGTCGCGTCCACTCCGTACACGTACGAGCCTCCGGCGACCCAGTACGACACATTCGCTCCCTGGCGTAGTGGCCCGATGTCGAAGAGGTCGCCGGTGTTCATGTCGAAGGCGCTCACGTTGTTCGATTGGTCGAGAATCCACAGCCGCGATCCGCTGGCGGCGGCGAATTGCGGCTCGATCCCATTGTTCAGAGGAAGGTTGTAGACACTCCCGGGGGTCAGAACGCGCATCTGAGCGAGGACGTTCGGTCCGATCGTTGGCGCAGGCTGGGACGACGCGTCCGGCGCGGCGGATGGCGTTGTAGAAGGTGACGGCGACGTTGACGCCGTGGGATTCGCGCTCTGGGTCGGCGGCGCTGTCTGGGCCGTCGCGACTTGGTCCGGCATCTGTGCCGTGTCCAGGCGGCCGTTGTTCGCCACCGTGAACCGGTTCGTCGACGCGTCGTAAATCAGGTCGCCACCGGTGACCGCGACCTCGGTGCTTGCGAAGACGGTGCCGTCGCGCGAGATCCTGCTCACGCGACCGCGACCGCCGAGATCCACGAGTACCAGGTACCCGCCGTCGGGAAGGGCGGTCAGGGCTCGGGGTGCGCCAGCGAGCTTCAGCGCGTCCGGCGCGCCGGCTCCGGAGAAGATGAGGGCGGAGTCCGATCCGGCCGGCGAGAGCACGGCGATGATGTCCCCGCGCATCGAGAACGCCGCGCTTACGCCACCGGGGAGAGTTGTGAGGATCTTGTACGTCGCGTCGACCACCTGCGTGGCGTCCGCGGAGACAAGCGCACTCCGGCCGCCACGCTGGTCAGGCACGACGAGGCGCGCCGCGACGCTGATCTCGCGCACCGTCTCGAGGACCTTGGTGTCGCTGTTGATCACGGCCACAGATCCAGCTGCCGAGCCGGGTGCGGGCGACTTCGTTGTCGACGCGACGAGGATGTTGTTGGTCGCCGGGTCGACGCTGATGCTCGTCGGCGTTCCGGCAACGGCCACCGTCGTGGCACCGATCACGGTGTTGCTCACCGCATCGATCTCGGTCACGCGCTTCTGCGACGCGTCGAGCACGAGTACGCGGTTCGCGACTTCGTTCAGGGCGAGTGCCGTCGGCTCACCGCCGACCTGGATTCGCGTCTTCAGATCGTTCGTCGCGGGATCGCGAGCGTCGACCGCGGCCCCCGGAACGTCCAGCACGTACATCGTGTTGTTGCGCGAGTTGAAGACGATCTGCTGGATCGACGCGACGATCGCGCGCTCGCCGGTAGGGTTCGGCAGGAGCGCGGTTTGCGGCCGAGCTCCGCCGAGGCTCGCCACGACGATCGCGAGAACTGCGGTCAGCGCGATGAGCGCTCGCGCCGCGATGCCGCGGACCGGCGCTGGACGATAGGTGCGCCTGCCTCGGGCGATCGCGTAGATGGCGTCGTCGACTCGCGCGGACGGCGCGATGACCGGGAGCGCCTTGATCGATGAGGTCAGCGCGGACCATGCCTCGACGCTCGCCCGGCAATCCTGGCAGTCGGCGAGGTGGTGCTGCGCGGCGGCCTGCTCGCCCTCGCTCGTCTCGCGATCAAGACCGGCGGAGAGGACCGTCAGGACCTCGTCGCAGGCGAGAACCGGGGGCTGGCGAAGCTCGGCGTCGAGCCGGACCGACAGCGCGTACTCGGCCGAGCAGGACGCGCA
Organism: Chloroflexota bacterium; assembly: GCA_005880575.1. GTDB lineage: Bacteria > Chloroflexota > Limnocylindria > P2-11E > P2-11E > 3-1-20CM-2-70-9. The sequence continues at coordinate 13,719 of VBIZ01000185.1, forward strand.
CTCAGCCAGGTGCTGGCGCGCCCGAAGCTCTTCCTGCGGCGAAAGCTCCCGGTCTAGGAGGGCGGAGAGCTCCTCAGCCGATACATGCACGATCCCCATCTCTAACTAGGACGGGTGAAGGGCCTCCGTTGTCGCGTACCTGTCCCGGAAAGCTCTTCGCGCACGCGCCAGCCGGCTGCGGACGGCCGTCACGCTGCAGTTTTGGATGTCCGCGATCTCTTTGTATGAATAGCCTTCAAGCGAGTGCAGCAGCAGGGCGGTCGACTGCTCGACAGGCAGCGTCGCCAGAATGCGGCGGATCTGATCGCGCTCGGGGACGGCGCCGTGGTGGTCCGGCATGAGCGGGTCCTCGCCGGTTCCGGCGAGCCGGCCAACCCGCAGCCACGTGAAGCGTCGCTTCCGGCGCAGATGATCGATCGCCGTGTTCGTGGCGATGCGATAGAGCCACGGGAGCACCTTGTGCTCCGCCGTGAGCGACCCCAGCGCCTGGTACGCCTTGGTGAAGACGTCCTGCGTCAGGTCGTCGGCGCCGACCGGATCGGCGAGGAGTCGCAATAGAAAGGTATAGATGCGCGACTTGTACGCCGAGTACATGAGCTCGAGCGCCTCGCCGCGCGACTCGCGTGCGAGGGCCACAAGGCGGGCGTCCGCATTTGTCCGGGCCCGGTCGGCCGCGATCGACGCTGACATGCCGGCGCTCGTCACGGGGTGAGCCTACTTACCCTGGGTTCAACGTCAACAACAGCCTAGGTCCGCTTCATGACAGCGTTGAAGATGATGGAGCCGGTCGGGGTCAGCCGGAGCCAAATCGTCTGGCGCCCGGGATACTCGAAATAGAAGTCGTAGGCGAGCGGCACGGTCTGACTACCGGCGGCTGCGATGTCGAGGAACCAATGGCCGCGCTCGTCAGTGTGCGGGCTGTACTGGGCGCACGGGACCGGGCCGATGACGACGCACACGTTCTCGATCGGGTTTCCGGATTCATCGATCATGTAGCCCTCGAGGCGCCAGAGGCTTGGCTCTGCGGTGGGGCTGGAACGTGGAGCGGGCACCGGGCTTACGTGAATCGAATCTTCTGCGTGGACGAACGTGGCCGGTCGCGGTGCGGGGGTTCCGACGGGCGTCGACCGCACGCGGGCTGGCGTCGCCGGAGGTTCAGGCGTCGGAGAGGCGACGGCCACCGGAGTCGGCGGCGCGCTGGATGAGAGCGCGAAGGCCAGGACGCCGCCGATGACGAGCAGCACCGCGACAGCCGCCACACCGATGCGGACGCGGGGGTCGAGCGCACGAACGGCGTCCATCTAATTCGACGGCTTCAGGATGACGTTGAACTCGATCGGTCCACCGGGGATGAAGTGCCACCAGACGGTCTGGCGGCCGGGCATCTCGAAGTAGAAGTCGAAGGCAGTCGTGACATCCTTGCTCGCGGCGACGTCGAGGAAGTAGTGACCCTGGTCGTCGGTGTGTGGGCTGTACTTCTGGCAGCCGTGGGGACCGACGACGACGCACACGTTCTTCAGCGGGTTACCTGACTCGTCGACCACATAACCCTGAACGCGCCAGAGCCCCGGTTGTGGCGATGGTGTCGGTGTCGCGCTGGGCGCAGGAGTTGGCGGTTCGATCGAAGCCGACGCGCCCGTGTCGACCGCCACCGAGGGTTTCGGAGCGGGCGTCCCTTCGGGTGTCGGTGGTGGCTCGGTCGCGGTGGCCTCGGCCGACGGCGTGGCTTCCGCGGCGGTCGGGCTGGCGATCGGCGCGACGGCGACGTTCATGAGCCCAACGCCTGAGAGTGCGGGTGGAACCATGCCGAGAAGAAGGATGAGGATCGCGACGATCCCCATCCCGAGCTGCGTTCGCTCGCCGCGCAGCCGGGCTCCCAACGCATCGAAGCGAAGGAAGCCCGGCCTGCGAAGTCGTTTTGCGGTTTCACGCTCAGGGGACTGCCGCAAAGCCCTCGTACATCATGGCGTTGTCACCGCCGGTAGCGAACTCGCTAACGATCGCGGTGACAGTTCCGGTTCCGCCGTCGACCACGACGGAGTACTGCTTGTCGGCGGCGAGCTGGGAGATGGACGCTGGGTCCACGCGCATACCCGCCCCTGGGGTCAGGTTCACGGTTTGCGTGAAGGCGAGTGCACCGCCCTGGAAGTTGTACCAGCGCAGGGTCGCTGTGGTCGCGGTGACGCTTTGGAGCAGGATCGGAGTGGTCCATCCGGCTGTCCCACCGAGAAACTTCGTGATGTTCGGAAGGAAGTACTTCGTGGCGGGCGTGGCGGTTGCCGAGTAGCCCATCGCGGTAGAGCCCAAGGAGGTCGACGCGCTCGCGACGTTTACCTGGGCCGCGATCGTCCCGCCAACGGCGTCGATCCTGATGGTGTATTCGCCGTCGGCGAGGCAGTCGGTGCCGCCCGTGCTGCAGGGAACGTTCGTCGTGCCCTGGGTGCTGAACGAGAACCGCGGGTCGAACGCCTTCGAAGAATTTGGCGCGATCGAAGAGAACGTGTACGTGTTCGCGGTGGCCCCCGCGGGGCCGCCGCCGGGGAGCGGAGTGAACGTGATCTTGGGAGTCACAGCGCTCGCGCCGAGGTTCTGCACGATGATCGGGCTGTAGCGATTGATCCCCTGCGCGTTCTTCGCCGCGTACGCGCCGTAGATCGTGGCCGCGCCGCTCGTGATGCCGTCCGTCGCGGACGCGACCGGCTGGGGATTGCTCGGCTTATCGGCCTGAGTGTTGACCACGACGGCGACCGGCTGGTTCGCCGACACGGTCACGGCGTACTGCTTGTTGTCGGTGAGGCCGGGCGCTCCGAGCGCAATGTCGTCCGAATCCGGATCGATCGGCTTCGCGCGGCCCGGGTCGATCGTGCGTGGGATGACGATCGTGGGACCCGTCCCGTCGAACGAGCGGAACGTCGCGGTCACCGATGCCGTCGACGATCCAAGGTTCTGGATGATGAACGGCGTGTCGAAGAGGCCGAAGAACTTCCGCGTGATGTTCGGCAGGTAGACCGTGTTCGCGCCGGTGTTGAAGCCGTCGTACGAAAGCGCCTCGGCGCGGTTGCCCACGCCCTGGTGCTCGTTCACCACGCCGACGATGTTCGAGCCGAAGCTCTGCACGACGACGGAGAACTGCGCGTTGTCGGGGAGCGAGGGATTCTTGACGGTGTCTCTCGGGTCGTTGCTGTGCGACGTACCGGGCGCCATTCCGAACACGAGGTAGCGCTCCACGCAGCTGCCGTCGCTGAATTTGTAGAAGGAGACCTCGAGCTCAGTGTTCGCGGTGCCGGTGTTCTGAATGATGAACGGGGTGTAGAAGCCGTCCGGGCCACCGAGGGTCCGCGTGATGTTCGGCAG
>VBIZ01000186.1 GCA_005880575.1 Chloroflexota bacterium
CGGACGCTCGCGGTCACGCTCGAGTGCGCCGGCAATGGGCGCAAGTTTCTCGAGCCGCCGGTGCCCGGCGAGCAGTGGGGCCTCGGTGCGGTCGGCACGGCGGAATGGACGGGCGCATCCCTCCATTCGCTCCTTGGTCGCGAGTCGCGCCCTTCCCTGACAGAGGTCCTATTTTGCGGGGCCGATCAGGGCGTACCGAAGGATCTCGGAAAGCGCATCAGCTACGAGCGATCGTTGCCCGTCGAGGTCGCGCTCGGCGACGACGTCCTCGTGGCCTACGCGATGAACGGCGGTCCGATCCCACCCGAGCACGGCGGTCCGCTGCGCCTCGTCGTTCCGTCGTGGTACGGCATGGCATCCGTGAAGTGGCTCGCACGGATCACCGTGCTCGCGCGGCCGTTCAGCGGCTTCTTTCAGAAGGACCGCTACGTCATAGACGGCCGCCCGCTCCGCGAGATAGAGCCTCGCGCCGTAATCACGTCGCCCGCGGACGGCGCGGACGTCGGCGGCGGTTCGCTCGAGATCCGCGGCTACGCCTGGTCTGGTCACGCGCCGATCCAACGCGTCGAGCTCAGCGACAGCAGGGCAAAATCGCTCGGCTCGGCGACGCTCCGTGGCGCCACGACGCCGTATGCATGGCGGGAGTTCGGGCTCGCTGTCTCGCTCGAACCCGGCGAGCACGCACTTGTCGCTCGCGCGACCGATGCCGCCGGCAAGGCGCAGCCGCTCCAGCCGCGCTGGAATGCCCTCGGGTATGCGAACAACGCGGTGCGGCCGACGCGGATCCGCGTGACGAGCTAGGCGGCGACGACCTCGAGCCGATCGGCGACCGCGTCGAGCAGCGTGCCCACTCGAGCGGCGACATCGGGAAGGAGGGCCTGCGCGCCCACGATGTTCGACTCCGCGCCCGAGTGCGGATTGAGTCGACCGTCATCGATCCCGTCGCTCACCCGTCCGTTCACGCGGTCGTATACCGGCTCCGAAGCGGCATTGCGGCCGTCGAACCACGCGCGCGCGTGATCGCGCCACCGCGCGTACGCGGACTCTCCGGTCGTCTGGTAGAGCCGATCCATCGCGTAGACCGCCGCGGCCACGCCGTATGGCTGAACGGTCCGCGCCGGGAACGCGGCCTCGATCTGCGGGACCAGGAGTGCGTGGGCGCTCTGCCGCGCCACCTCGAGGAGATCGGGGCGATCAAGGAGCGGCGCGGCCTCCGCAAGCACGCCCTCGTGCACGTGACCCCACAGGTGCGGTTGCTGCTCGTCCGGGTTATTGAGGAGCACCTCGCCCTCGCGACACTCCGCGATCTCGTCGCACCATTCCTCGAGCGTCTCGCGCAGGACCGGGGTGAGGCCGACACGCATGAGGTCGAGCGCCGCCAGCACCTGGATCGTCCGAACGTCGGGAGGCGCGGGGTTCTCCGTTGCGAACGCGAACCCCCGGGCCAGCGCGACCGCAACTCGCGGATCGCGATAGACGAGGTGGGCCTTCGCCAGGGCTCGGACTGCCCGAGCCTGCCAGAAGGTCCCTCCCGCATACGACGTCGGACCATCTGTATTGATGGTCCCGTCCCAGTCGCGGATGAAATTGTGAAAACGCCCGTCGTGGAGCTGCATGTAGAGGACGAAGTCGACGAGCCCGGTCGCCCACTCTCCCAAGCGGCGGTCACCCGTGTCGCGGTACAGATCGAGGAGGAGAACGATGGCGCGCGCCGCGTCGTCGACACAGGCAACGCCCTCGAACCCCTGGTCGCGAGCGGCCAAACCGTCGTCCTCGTCGTTCGCGTACACGCTGAGAGCGACCGCGCGACGACCAGCGGAGGGAACCTGGCGGGTGAGCCGTGCGAGCTGCCTGATCACTTGGGCGGCCAGGGCTCGAGGCTTGCGATGATCTCCTTCACCGAGAAATCCGCGGCGGCGATGCACGAATCCGCGGCCCCGTAGTACATGCGGATCTGGTCGTCATCGAGATGGACCGCGCCGCACGAGAAGATCGTGTCGTTGAAGAGGCCGAGCCGTTCGTAGGCGGTGCCCGGGGCGAGGATCGGCGCCGGCGAACGCGCCAGCACCTTCCGTGGATCGTCCGCGTCGAGGAGAACCGCGCCCATCGCGTAGCGATGATTGCGGTTCACTCCGTGATAGAGCTCCAGCCAGCCTTCGCGCGTTCGGAAGGGCACGACCGACCCGCCGGTGCGCAGCTCGTCCCAGTGGTCCCAGCGCGGAAGGCAGATCGTCTCGTGCCCTCCCCACGAGACGAGATCGTCCGAGAAGGCGATCCAGATGCCGAAGATCCGGCTGAACGACTGGGGCATCGGTCGTGTAAGGGCGACGTACTTGCCGTTGACCCGCTCGGGGAAGATGACGACATCCTTGTGGTCCGGAAGGAAGATGACACCGCGGCGGTCGAACGACTCGAAGTCTCGCGTCGTCACGAGGCTGGTGGTGATCCCCCATCGCGAAACCGAAACGTACGTGACGTAGAAAGTCCCGTCGATGAGCGTAATGCGCGGGTCCTCGACGCCGTACTCCTCGATGGCGTGATGCGGCGCGATGGCGGGCGTCTCGTCGACCGTGAAGTGCACACCGTCGCGGCTGCGGGCGAGTCGCAGATGGCTCATCTGAGCGAGGTAATCGGTATAGCCCTCATTCGTCACGCCGAGCACGCCTGTCGTGTTCCGGTACCGGATCGAGCGAGGATCCCGGAGGTCGAGGCCCGGGAGGTCCTTCGGAATGAAGGCGACGACGACACGCGGCCGGTCGCCGCTGGTGTCGAGGAAGCACATACCGATGACGTCGTGTCTGGTGTATCCATGAGGAAGCGGCCGCAGGATGGGATGCGGCCCGTCGAGATCCAGGGTCATGGCGCCTGCGGGCGGGTCGATATCGCTCCGCGGCCGCTCGGCGACCCGCACGAGAAGGATGGTCTCGCCGTTCAGCTGGGCGGTCGCGGCGTTGAACACCGAGACGACCTCGAGCTCCGGCAGCGACGGCTTCACATCGCGCGCGGTGATCAGGGGGTTTTCCGGGAGCCGGCGACCGAGACCGGTCGTGCGGTCGATTGGGACCGTTGTCATGCGGTGTGGACGGGACTCTCGGTGTCTATCGGCTCCGGAACAGAGCTCACGGGTTGCGGAACCAAGATCTCGCGCGTGAGTGCGAGGACTCGGCGGCCGACGTTCGGCCAGGCCATCTCCTTGCCGTAGTCATACGCGCGCCGCTCGAGCTCCCCCTTCAGCGCGGGGTCGTCGAGGATCGCGAGCACCGCGCGAGCCAGGCCGTCTGGGTCGCGCACATCGACGAGCAGACCGCGACCGTCCGCGAGCGCTTCCGCCGCATGGAGATAACGCGTCGAGACGATCGCCTTGCCCGCGCCGAGCGCATAGGCAAGCGTGCCGCTCGTGATCTGGTTCAGGTCAAGGTACGGCGTCACGTACACGTCGGTCGCAAGAAGATAATCCACGATCTCCCGCTGCGTCAGGTATTGATTCACAAAGCGCACGTGGTCGGACATGCGGGAGCCCTCGATCTTGCTGACGAGCTCGTTCCGATACTGCTCGCCCGCTTTCTTCAAAAGCTCCGGATGCGTTTGTCCGACGATCAGGTAGAGAGCGCTCGGGTGACGCTGCACGACCTCGGGCATCGCCGCGATCATGTACTCGAGACCCTTCCGCGGATCGACGAGGCCGAAGGTCGACAGGATCGTGCGGTCTTCGACGCCGAGCTGGCGCTTCAACCGGTGCCGCCCACGCGGGACGATCGCGGGCATGCCGTGCTGGATCACCACCGGCCGCTGCGCGATCCCGTACACGTCCTTGAGGAGCCGCGCCGCGGTCTCGGCCATGACGACCACCCGCGTGCTGTGCTCAGCGATGCGCCGCACGGTTTCGCGGATTTGCGGCTCGGGCTCGGGAAGAACCGTGTGCAGGGTCGTGATGACCGGCTTCTGGAGGGATTCGAGGAACGGCACGCAGTGATCCTCGTAGACGCCGTCGCGCCAGACGCCGTATAGGCCGAACTCGTGCTGGAGGTTGACGGCATCGACGGACGACTCGTTGATCGCGCGCGCGGCGCCGCGGTAGCTCTCCTTGTCGCCCTGCTTGATGCGCCAGCGCACGTCGGGTCCGTACGCGCGCGCCGTGTTGGGTTCGTCGATCGCCGCGGCCACACAACGGACCGCTGGGTCGGCCGCTTTTACGGCCGCCATCAGGTCAGCGGTAAAAGTCGCGATTCCACAGCGCCGGGGAACAGCCGAAGCGACGAAGGCAATCCTCACTACACCATTCTGCGGTGTCAACGCTTCCTTGGTTGGCAATGCGATACCTAGGGGAATAGACCCAGGGTGAATCGCCACGTCTCACGTCGAGCAGAAAGTGTGCCTCTAGCGGGCTATTTTCGCCGTCGAGACCTCGAGGTTGGCGTTCCGCCACGCCGTGAAACCTCCGTGCAGGTTGGCCACGTCGTGTCCTGAAGATTCGAGGATGCTGGCCACAAGACTCGAGCGGGTTCCAGCGGCGCAGTACGTGACGATCTGACGGTCGAGCGGGAGCTCGCGTGCGCGTGCGCGAACGTTCTCATACGGAATGTGGATCGCAGCGGGCGCGTGGCCCGCATCCCACTCCGATTGTTCGCGCACGTCCAACAGAACAGCCCCGGCCGCCGAGCGCGCGGCAGCCGTCCGAGCGTCGAGCTGCTCGATTCGGCCGATTTTCTCTCCCGGCATTGGTTCCGGCGACGCGTATCCCCGTATGTCGTCGTATCCGATGACCGCGAGCTGCTCCCGAAGACGCTCGGCCTGTTCGGAGTCCGTCGTGAGGATGACGATCGGCGAGCCGAACGCGACGGTCGCGCCGACCCGGACCGCGAAAGAGTCGTTGCCCACCACATTCAGCGCACCGAGACGATGTCCCGCGCCGAAGACATGCGGCGGCCGCGGGTCGATCCGGATCACATCTGACGTGATCTCCCGCACGAAGGGCAGCCGCGCTCGCGATGCGACGGGCGCGCCCATGCTGTTGATCGCGCGCACCCTCGGGTAGTACGCCGGCGCCACGGGAAGACCCTCGGCGATCGCGGCCCGGAAGGACTCGAAGTCGCCGGACGCCAGCTGTGCGATGTGGTTGTGCTTTCGCTCGAAGCCCAGGGTGGTCCAGCGAGATCCGGCCACGTCCGCCGAACAGGCACTTCCTCCACCGTGAGTGGGAAAGACCGCGATGTAGTCCGAGAGCGTGAGGAGGCGCTCGCGAAGCGTCGCGTACGCCGAGCGCGCGAGCTCCTCCGCCTGCTTCGGGCCTAGAAGATCGACGCGCGCGATCTGACCGACGAGGAGGGCTCCGCCTGAGAACAGGTATTGCGGATCGTCCGCGCGCCGGAGATCGGACACGAGATACGCGACGTGCTCCGGCGTGTGACCGGGCGTCGCGATGCAGCGGACGAGCAGCTCACCCACCCTGACCTCGTCTCCGTCCGGATGCGACGCGTACGAATACGCGAACCCCGCACCCGCGCCGGCGTGGACGGTGATCGGCCGCAGGTCAGCGAGGGCGCGCGACCCGGAGACATAGTCGTTGTGGATGTGCGTCTCGAATGAATCGGTAATGAGCACGCCGAGACGCGCGGCCGCGGAGAGGTACGTCTCGATCTGCCGGTCTGGATCGACGAGGAACGCCACTCCCGCGTCGGGGTCAGCGACGAGATAGCTCGCGTGTCCGAGTCCCGCGTCGAAAAACTGCTCGATCAGCAACTCGCGCGCACTCTACGCGCGCCTAGTTACGGTCGCGGCTGCTGGCGGACCGCCTTCGACTCTTGCTGAAGCACTTCCTCTCCCGGGCCGAGGTCCTCTTCCTGAGGCGCGAGGACCGGCGGGATCCGTTCGTCGATGCTCTTGCTCTTCGCTTCGGCCTGCTCGAGCGTGTCGTCGGGGCGTGGCTTCTCTTTATCCATGCGGACGGAAGCGGCAATAGTCGTGCCGAGCCGTCAGACGCCGATGCCGGCGAAGCCGAGAGCCCGGGGCAGCAGCGAGCCGAAGATGAAGCCGCCGGCGGATGCGGCGAGCACGAGGGCGACGATCTCGAGGCCGGAGCGCACCGGGTTTCGCAACGTGAGCCGGGATTTCGCGACACCGAGGAAGAACATGGCGACCACGGAGATCGCGACCGCTGTGACGAGCGCGGCAGGGACCGGCAGGAAGAAGAACGGCGCGATCGGAACGAGCGCGGCAACGGCGAACGCGCCGGCGAGGATGAGCGCGCCCTGAAGTGGGCTTCCACCTTCGTCGATGATGAGACCCAGCTCCTTCTCCACCATCGTCTTGAGGAGAACGTTCGGCGATCGCGCGAGCTCGGTCGCGGCCTGCCGCGCCGATGTCTCCGGTAGGCCCTCCTGTTCGAGCATGTAGGCGACCTCGGCTTCAGATTCATGCGGCCGTTCGGCGACCTCCTGGCGCTCCTTTTGGATCTGTGCCAAGAAGATCTCGCGCTGGCTCCTCGAGCTCATGTACTCACCCGCGCCCATCGAGATGACCTCGGCGATGGCCGCGGCGATCCCGGCGACGAGTACCGCGTACTGACTGCTCGTCGCGGTCGCGACGGTGATGACGACGGTGAGGATGCTGGTCACGCCGTCCTGGGCACCGAAGATCGCCTCGCGCACCTCGCTGAGCAGGTCGGCTTCGCGCCGCTCATCGCGGAGATGCTCTGCCAGCCACGGCTTGCTGAGATAGTCGTGAGCCTCTGTGGCCCGCTCCGCCATCGTCACGAGCCTACCTCTCCGACTTTTGGCACGCCCTGTTCCTCAGGCGGCCGGAGGTCCCGGAAGGACACGAAGATGAGGAGGTCGTACAGGACCTTCAGCGCGCCCGCGACGAAGAACGGAAGGCTGAGCGCGGCCACGCTGAAAGCCCAGCCTGTGACCGCCGGCGCGACAGCCGAAGCGGTGCTCCGCGCGACGTTCGTGAGCCCGGCTGTCGCGGTGCGCTCGTCGGGATCGACGACCGCCATCGTGTACGACTGCCGGGTCGGCACGTCCATCTGCGAGATGCTCATTCGCGCGAGGAACACCGCTGCTGCGAGCCCCGCCGTCGGCATGAGCGGAACGAGCACGAGCAGTACGTTCGAGGGCAGATGCGTAAAGACCATCGTGTTGATGAGACCGATGCGGCTCGCGAGCCAGCCCGCGGCGAGAAGCGAGACTCCTGACAGGATGTTCACGAAGAAGAAGAGGATCGCGAGCTGGCCGGCATCGAACCCCCAGCGCACGAAGAACCAGTACGCGACGAGGGACTGCACGACGAGCCCGCCCGCGAACGCGTCGATCCCGAAGAGCGCGCCGAGCTTCGCGACGGTACCGGCGGAGCGATGGACGCCGAGGAAGCGCCGCTCGCCTTCGACCCTCGCCGCTTCCACTTTGTCAGAGAGGCTCAGGAAGATCACGAGATTGAGGAGGCCGACGACCGCGTAGAGAAGGAAGAGGGGCCGATACGCATCAGCTCCGACGAGACCGAGCGCCGCGAATGCCGCGACGACGCCCGCGAACAAGGATCCGACCGCCTGAGCGATGTTCGCGACGAACGCATAGATGGAGAAGAGCCACGTCCGTCGCTCGGGTGGCGCCGTCTGCGGGAGGATCGCCTGCTCGACCGTGAGGAACGCGCCAACCTCGGAGCTCGTCGCCGAGATCGTCCCCGTGAAGGCGCCGAGGAGGAGGAGCGGGAAGCTCGAGCCGAAGGCGAACAGAAGGCCTCCCGCGATCATGAGCACGGCCATGGTCGCAACGGTTCGCCTGCGCCCGTACCGGTCGGCGACGAGCGCCCAAAGCACGGTCATGAGCGCCGATCCGAAGATCGCCGCGGAGAGCACGAGACCGACCTGGATCGTGTCGAAACCGAGTCGTGCGAGGTAGATCGCGATGACGACGGTGAGGTACCCGTACGCGAAGGTGCGGAGGATGCGCGTGACGAGGAGCTTCTTCCCGTCGGTCGAGAGCCAGGCGAGCGGCGCGGCGGACCCCTTCTCTAGATGACGCGCCCGGGTCCGCCACCCTTGGCGACCAGGGGCAGACCGGCACGCGACCACGCCGTCACGCCGCCGTCGAGGTTTTCGGCCTCGAACCCACTTTGGCGTAGCCCCTTGGCAGCACGATCGCTTCGCGATCCGCTGCGGCAGACCGCGACGACGGTCTGCTCCTTGGGTACCTCGCCGAGGCGCGCCGCCAGCTGGCCAAGCGGAATGTGCTGCGCACCTTCGATATGCCCCGCATCCCACTCGTCCTGCTCGCGGACGTCGAGGAGGTGCAGGTCGGAACGCCGCTTGCTGACGTCCTGTGGCAACACGCGCCAATTCTGGCGCACGGAGGCGACATGGACGCAAATGCGATGCGCGAGCGGCTCGAACGCGAACGTGCCGACCTCGCGGCAACGGTTGAGCGCATCAAGGAGCGGCTGGCCGTGCCGCAGCGCGAGAGCGGTGGCGATGTCGCGCTGGCCGATCAGCATCCCGCGGATGTGGCGAGCGAGACGGAAGCGCGCGAGCTTGACCTCGCGCGGGAGACCATGTTCGAGGCCCGCCTCGGCCTCATCGACGAGGCTTTGAAGCGCCTGCAGCGCGGTGAATACGGTCGATGCATCGTGTGCGGAAGGGAGATTCCGGAGGCGCGACTGGACCTCGTTCCCGAAACTCCCTACTGCGTCGAGGACGCAGAGCGCGAGCAGCAGAGCTCGCCGCGCTAGGTCTTTCGGCACAATGACCTGGTGAGGCCGCCCTACCCCGTCGAGATCCCGCCGCTGCTTCCGCTGTTCCTGAACAAGCGTCGCGCGAAGATGACCTTCCCCCTCCAAAAGACGGAGGAGCTGGGCCTCGATCGGCCGACGTTCATCTGGGCGATAAACCTTTCCTATCGCGGCGACCGCGGCGCGAGCGCCGAGCCCGGGGATCTCGCGAGCGTGTACGGCACGATCCCGGGACGCTGGCTCCCGATGGCGGCGGCGGCGCGCGGCGCGGGCCTCGCCGATGAACGGAACGGCCGGTGGTTCCTCACCGAGAGGGGCCGAGGGCTCGCCGCCGCGATGCGCGAGGCCGCCCAGGCGCACTACGCGACTCTCGTGCCGTTGCCCAAGGAGGAGCTCGCGCAGCTCGCGACGCTTCTCGACCGCGCATTCACCGCGGGCGCGACGGCAAGCGAACCAGCCGAGCGCCTGCACACGCCCTTCGCGTTCAACTATCGCGGCGACGACCCCCCGGTCGGGTCGTTCGCACAGCTCGACGCGGCCATCTACGGGCTCTGGCAGGTGCGCGACGATTCCCACATCGCGGCCTGGCGCGCATCCGGCTTAACCGGACCGGAGGTCGAAGTGCTCACCCGGCTGTGGCGTGAGGAAGCCGCGGACCAGGCCGCCCTGACCGACCTCTTGCCGCACCAGCGACCGGAAGACGTGGGCGCCGCCCTCGCGCGGCTCCGCGCGGAGGGCCTGATCGAGCGCGACGCGTTGAGAGCGACCGCCAAGGGCGCCACGGCGCGACAGGCGATCGAGGATGAGACCGATCGCCTCTTTTTTGCGCCCTGGCCTGACGATGTTGGGGCGCGCGGCCCGTGGATCGCGGAGAAGCTGATAGAGGTGAATTCAGCGCTCGCCTAGCTGTGTGGCATGCGTGCTTTCGATACGAGCGCGCGGTCGTCTTCACAAATGGCACGGCTTTTGCCGTATTTCGTTACAAGATGCTCGAGCAGGAAACCGCCCCCGGCACCCGACCGGGCGCCCTGGGCGGCCGGATCCTCGTTGTCGATGACGATCGCGACGTCGCGCGCCTCGTCGGCACGGTCCTCGAAGAGGCCGGGCACGAGGTCAAGGCGATCACCGACGCACGTCAGGCGATGGAAGCGTTCAACGATTTCCATCCCGACCTGGTGACGCTCGACGTGCTCATGCCCGCCGTCGATGGGATCAGCCTCTGCCTGCAGCTCCGGCGCAACTCGGACGTCCCGATCTTGTTCCTCTCCGCGAAGGACGATCCGCCCGATCGCGTGGTCGGGCTGCGGATCGGCGCGGACGACTACCTGGGCAAGCCTTTCGACAACGACGAGCTCGCGGCTCGCGTCGAAGCGTTGCTCCGCCGCGATCGCGCACACAACGACCACTCGAAGGATCGCCAGCTGCGGTTCGGACGCTTCATCGTCGACCTCGCCAGCATGCAGGCGATCGCCGGCGACAAGCAGCTACCGCTCACACCGACCGAGTTCAAGCTGCTGCGCACCCTCGCCGGCGAGCCGGGTCGCGTGTTCACACGCGACGATCTCCTGGTCGGCGTGTGGAGCTACGAGCCCGGCAGCGACACCCGCCTGGTGGACGTCCACGTCGGGCGCCTCCGCAAGAAGCTCGAGCAGGCGCAGGTCAGCGAGCTGTCGATCGAGACGGCGCGGGGCTTCGGCTATCGGCTGATCGAGCGCTCGAACTAGCAGCGCGGCGCGCGCGGACCGCTTCCGCAAGCTCCCTCAGCATGAGAACGGTCGAATCCCATCCGATGCATGCGTCGGTGATGCTCTGCCCATAAACGAGCGGCGCGGCGTCGGCGTCCTGGCGCCCCTCGACGATGAAGCTCTCCGCCATCACGCCGACGATCCCCGGTTCGCCGGCTGCGATCTGCGTCGCGACCGTGCGCGCGACCGCGGGCTGGCGCCGGTGGTCGCGCTCGCTGTTCCCGTGGGACAGGTCGATGACCACGTGTGCCGGCAACGACGCGGCGGTGAGCGCATCGAGCGTGCGGCGCACGCTGGCCGGATCGTGATTCGGGCCGGGCGTCCCGCCACGCAGGACGACGTGAGCGCTTGGATTGCCGCCGGTCTCGACAATCGCGGCGAGGCCCTGCTCCGTCACGCCCATGAAGCTGTGCGGCTCGCGCGCCGCGCGCACGGCGTCGATCGCGATCTGCACGCTCCCGTCCGTCCCGTTCTTGAAGCCGACCGGCATCGAGAGACCCGACGCGAGCTCGCGGTGCACCTGGCTCTCGGTGGTGCGCGCACCGATCGCCGCCCAGGCGACGAGATCGCTCGTGTACTGCGGCGAGATGGGATCGACGAACTCGCATGCCGCCGGCAGCCCGATCTCGACCAGGTCGAGCAATAGGCGCCGTGTCATTCGAAGACCGTCGTTGATGCGGAACGACCCGTCGCGGTGCGGGTCGGAGACCAGCCCCTTCCACCCGACACTGGTTCGTGGCTTCATGAAGTACGCACGCATGACGACCACGAGGTCATCCCGCAGCTCGTCCGCGAGGTCGTGGAGACGTCGCGCGTAGTCGAGCGCCGCGACCGGATCGTGGATAGAGCACGGCCCGACGATGGCCATGAGACGGTCGTCCGCCTGCGACAGGATGCGCGTCAGCTCGTCGCGCCACGTCGCGACGAGGCGCGAGCCCGCCTCCGAAAGTGACAGCTCCTCGAGGATGATCGCCGGCGGCACGAGCGGCCGGTAGCCGGTGACGCGAAGGTCGCGTGTCTTCATCGCACTATTGTTCCTGACGTGCCGCTCTACGGCTACCGGGGGAAGACGCCGAAAGTCGCTCCAGACGCGTTCATCGCGCCGACAGCCGTGCTCATCGGAGATGTGACAGTGCAGAGTGGCGCGTCGGTGTGGTTCGGGACCGTGCTGCGGGGCGATATGGACCGGATCGTCATCGGCGAGCGCTCGAACGTCCAGGACAACTCCACGATCCATACCGACGAGGGCGAGCCCACGCTCGTCGGGCCCGATGTCACGATCGGCCACAACGCGCTGGTGCACTCGAGCGTCATCGGGCGAAACGTGCTCATTGGGCAGGCTGCGGTGCTCGTCGGCGGCAACGTGATCGGCGACGAGACCGTCATCGGGGCGGGCGCGGTGCTGCCGGAGAAGTTCTCGCCGCCCGCGCGGACGCTGGTCCTCGGTGTTCCCGCGAAGGTCGTTCGCGAGGCGCGACCGGAAGACGCGCGTTGGACCGTGCGCGCTGCCGAGCACTACACCGAGCTCGGAGCCTGGTACCGCGAGAACCTGAAATAGCCACCCTCCGGCTCACGGGCCACGACCTTTCCATCGCGGACGTCGTCGCGGTAGCGCGCCGCGACGTCGCGGTTGGACTCGACCGAGCCGCGGAGCGGCAGGTCGAGCAGGCGGCCAAGGTCGTCGCTCAGCTGGCACGGGGCGACGATCCCGTGTACGGGATCAACACCGGTTTCGGTGACCTCTCCACCGTGCGCGTCCCGCACGACGACCTGCGCGCGCTCCAGCGCAATCTCGTGCGGAGTCATGCGGTCGGCGTCGGGCCGCCGCTACCGGCGGATGTCGTCAGAGCGATCCTTCTCCTCCGCGCGAACACGCTCGCGGCCGGCCGATCCGGTGTGCGCGCCGAGGTGATCGATCTCCTCTGCGACATGGTCAACCGGCACGTACACCCCGCGATCCCGCGGCACGGCAGCGTCGGGGCGTCCGGCGATCTCGCGCCGCTTGCGCACGCGGCCCTCGTGCTGATTGGTGAAGGTGAGACCATCGATCAGGGCAAGCGCAATCCGGGAGCGGACGCGTTGAAGGCCGCGGGCCTGAAGCCGATCGAGCTCGGTCCGAAGGAAGGGGTCTCTCTCATCAACGGGACCCAGGTGATGACCGCGATCGGCTGCCTTGCGTTACACGACGCGGAGGTCCTCGCGACGACGGCGGACGTCGTCGGCGCGATGTCCGCCGAGGCCCTGCGCTCTACGGATCGTGCGTGGGATCCCGACCTCCACGCGACGAGGCCACATCCGGGCCAGCACGCCGTCGCCGCGAATCTCCGCTCGCTGATGGCCGGCAGCCCCAATGTCGCGTCGCACCGCGTCAACGACCCGCGCGTTCAGGATCCGTATTCGGTCCGCTGCATTCCTCAGGTGCACGGCGCGTCGCGCGACGCGCTCGCGTACACCCGGCGTGTCCTCGAGATCGAGATCAACTCCGTCACCGACAACCCCATCGTGTTCGCCGAGGATCACCGCGTGGTGAGCGGCGGGAACTTTCACGGGCAGCCCGTCGCCATCGCGCTGGACCTCGCGACGATCGCCGTCGCCGAGCTCGCCGACATCAGCGAGGCGCGCGTCGATCGGATGACGAACGGGCACACCAGCGGTCTTCCGCCGTTCCTGACGCGCAATCCGGGAACGAACTCCGGGTTCATGGTGGCGCAATACACGTCGGCAGCGCTCGTGACCGAGAACCGCTTGCGCGCGTTTCCGGCGTCGGTCGAATCGGTGCCGACATCGGCCGGCATGGAGGATCACGTCAGCATGGGCGTGCACGCCGCGCACAAGCTCGCGGACGTCGTGCGCAATACGCGTGAGGTGCTCGCGATCGAAGCGCTCTGCGCGGCGCAGGGACTCGACCTTCTCGAGACCACGACCGGCCCCGGTGTCGAAGAGGCTCGCCGCGTTATCCGAGAGCGGTCGGCACGCCTCGATGACGATCGGTCGCTCTCCGGTGACATCGAGGCGGTGGCCGACACGATCGCGCGCGAAGTTCTGATCGCCGCGGTCCGAGTGCGGCTACCGGAGCTCTCGTGAAGCTCGCGCTGACCGTGAACGGCGAGCGCCGCGACATCGACGTCCCGCCGAACGCGTCGCTGCTGTCGGTCTTGCGCGACGATCTCGGCCTGACCGGCACACGGTACGGATGCGGCCGCGGCCAGTGCGGCGCGTGCTACGTGCTCGCGGATAACCGGGCGGTGGCGTCCTGCCTGCTCACCGCCGACCAAGCGGCACGCATGGAGATCACCACGGTCGAGGGACTCGCGAACGGGGCCGATCTGCACCCGGTGCAGCAGGCATTCGTCGACGAAGACGCGCTCCAGTGCGGGTATTGCACGAGCGGGATGGTCATATCAGCCGTCGCTTTGCTCGCGCGCGATCCGAAGCCCGACGAGACGTCGATCCGCGACGCGCTCGCCGGCAACCTCTGCCGCTGCGGCGTGTACGGCCGCGCGATACGCGCGATCCAGAAGGCAGCGTCGCCAGCCTGATGCGGGATCGTCGCGAACCCGAAAAGCTCGAGCAGCGGATCCGCATCGAACGCGACGGAACGGTCACCGCGCTCTCGGGAAAGATCGACTTCGGCCAAGGGCTCCGCACGGCCTTCGCGCAGATCGTCGCCGACGAGCTCGACGTGCCTATCGAGCGCGTGCACGTGGTGCTCGGCGACACGGACCAGGTGCCGTTCGACTTCGGCACGTTCGGCAGCCACTCGGT
Source organism: Chloroflexota bacterium (assembly GCA_005880575.1). Lineage (GTDB taxonomy): Bacteria > Chloroflexota > Limnocylindria > P2-11E > P2-11E > 3-1-20CM-2-70-9. The sequence continues at coordinate 14,232 of VBIZ01000186.1, forward strand.
CGCGCAGGAGGCGCCGCTACTGCGCAAGGCGGCCGCGTTCGCGAGGCGTCAGCTCCTGGATCGCGCGAGCGCGAAGCTCGGCCTCACGGAAGACAAGCTCGACACAGCCGCGGGCGCCGTCGTGGCCGGCGGCAAGCGTGTGCCGTACGTCGAGCTGCTCGACTCGGAGCCGCTGGCTGGCACGGTCCCGGACGACGTCTCGCTCATGCCGGACCAGCGACGGAAATACACCGGCCGGTCGATGCCGCATCTCGAAGCGCGAGACATCGTCACCGGACGCGCCACGTTCGTAGCCGACATCCGCCTCCCCGGGATGGCGCGCGGCGCGATGGTGCGTCCGCCGGCCCGTGGGGCGAAGCTCCGCTCCCTCGACGACACGGCCGCGAAGGCAATGCCGGGAGTCATCGCGGTCGTGCGTGACGGTGACGTCGTCGGTGTCGTCGCCGAGCGCGAAGACCAGGCGCGCGCCGCCGCCGCCGCGGTCGACGCGGACTGGCACGCGATTCCCGTGGAAGGACCGACGGCCGAAGTCCCGATGCGCTCGGACGCAAACGTTGACGAGAAGCTGCGCGCAGCGTCAGTGCGTCTCACGCAGACGTACGTGCTTCCGCCGATCGCCAGCGCGCCGATCGGGCCCAGTGCCGCCGTCGCGGATGTCCGCGGCTACGGCGCGACGATGTACGTCGGGACGCACCGGCCGTTCGGCGTGCGCGACCAGATCGCGAAGACGCTCGGCCTCCCCGAGAAAAAGGTCCGCGTGCTTCCCCAGATCACGAGCGGGACGTACGGACGCAACAGTGCCGCGGACGCCGCGATCGAGGCCGCGATCCTCTCGAAGGGCTCGGGTCGGCCGGTGCTCCTGCAATGGACGCGCGAGGAGGAATTCGCGTGGTCGCCCTCCCGGCCGGAGGCGGTGCTGGAGATCGCCGCTGGCCTGAACGTGGACGGCGGAATCGTGGCGTGGCGGTACGACGAGCACACCAACGTGCACACCGCCGCCGGGCTCGATCCGCAGGTCCTTGGAGTGACGTCGGGTCGCAATGCGATCCCGCCCTACGCCGAGTTCCCGGCGAGGGTGACGCTGCACATCGAGCCGACGCGCCTTCGAACCGCGAACTTCCGCTCGCTCGCCGCCGCGGAGAACGTCTTCGCCATCGAGTCCTTCATGGACGAGCTCGCCGGGGTCTCGGCACAGGACCCGCTCGCATTCCGGTTGCGACACATCACCGACAAGCGCTTCCGCCGCGTGGTCGAGCACGTCGCCGAGCGGAGTGGCTGGGGCGAGCGTCCGGGTGGGCGGCGCGGGCGCGGCATCGCCTGCACCGTCTACCACGGCACCTATGTGGCGCAGGTCGCGGAGGTCGAGGTGTCGCTCTCCGGAGCCGTGCGGCTGGTCAAAGTGTGGTGCGTCGTGGATCCGGGAGAGACCGTGAATCCCGAGGGCGTGCGCAACCAGATCGAAGGTGGCATCCAGCAGTCGGCGTCGTGGGCACTCAAGGAGGAGCTCCTGCATCGCGACGGCCGCGTGATGAATACGGGTTGGGACACGTACCCGATCGCGACCTTCCGCGATGCGCCCGAATCGATCGAGGTCTTCGTCGAGGGCGACGAGAGCGCGGCGCCGACCGGCGTCGGCGAGCCAGGCGCCGTGCCCACCGCCGCCGCCATCGCGAACGCCGTCTTTGCCGCCAGCGGTGCGCGCCTGCGATCGGTCCCGCTCACCCGAGAGCGGGTGCGCAAGGCGATGCCCGGCTAGCTCGAACGATCGCCACGCGGACGCACGGCCGGCGGCGGCGACGTGTACGGGAGTGGGATGAATTCGACGCTCGGACGGCGCTGGCTCGTCTGCGGGAAGAGATCCATGAGCTCGTAGACCTCCCGCGGCATGTCTTCGGTCACCTTGATGCCGATCTCGCGGAGGCCGGCGACGTCGAGCGCGTAGTCGTGCGTCCACTCGCCGGAGCTGAGCTTGTTCGCGATCCGTTCGGCGTCCGCCTCGGAGTAGTGCTCGAGCAGCAGCCGCTTCACCGTGGCCGTGACCTGACGCAGCGCCTTCTCGGCGACATCGCCGAGGATGAGGGTCTGGTCGTCGCGATTCGGGTTCGGCTGTGCGAGCGCCCGAATGATCGAGGCGGCGGGATACGCGGCCTGCGCGTTA
>VBIZ01000205.1 GCA_005880575.1 Chloroflexota bacterium
AGGACCTTGGTGACCGTGCCCGCGATCGCGACGGAGACCAAGAAGAGCGCGATCAGGATCGCTTCGAGGATGACGAAGTACCGGTCGGCTCTTTCGATGCGATAGGTCGTATCGGCGTCGACGTCCCGCCGCGACCCCGCGAAGAGAAGCAGCAATGCGGCCGAACCGGCCAGGGCCGACGCGAGGAACATCCCGCCGAGCACCCAACCGGCGTCGCTCCACACCGGTTGGTTCGAGACCGCGAGCAGCACGCCGGTGTAGCCGCAAATGAAGAGGCCGAACACCGTGCCGATCGCGCTCCACAAGAGTCCTGCCCCGCTCCGCAGGATGCGGGCGATCGGACTCGTCGCACGGAACCATCCGATCTCCGCGATCGCGCCGAGGAACGAGACGAACGAGAAGACACCGAACACGAGGAGCGCCCACGACCCGAGGCTGATCGGCGACTCCGGCCGAAGTGCGATCCCGCCGTTGCTTGTGTCCACGAGCATGTGCCAGAACCGGAGCGGCTGTCCGAGGTCGAGCGTGAGGAAGATCGGGCACGGGAGGAGCGCGACGAAGCTCGCGATGAATGCGATTCGCGCGGCGCTTTCGTGTCGCGGACCGCCCGCGAAACGGAGCAGGGTGCCGAGCGCGTAGCTCCCGCCGGAGAGCCCTCCGAAGAAGAAGTACGCGAGGATCCACCACTGCCACTGCGGTGCCGCGGCGAAGTGCTCGGCCGGCGGCATTACTGCGCGCTCGTGTTGTTCGTCTTGTTTTCGCTCATCCGCCCGTTTCGGAACGCGAGCAGACCGGCGATGAGCCCGACGACCGCGGTCGCGACCCCGCCGACGTAACCCGGCAGGTTATTGCGAGTAGGAAGTGTCGCGTTGGCGGCGTTGGGCAGCTTGTAGACCTCGGGTTTGTCCATCAGCAGGAAGAACGCGTTGAGCCCGCCGTACACCTTGTCATCGCGACCGTAGAGCTGCGCTTTGGCGTAGCCCTGCGTCTGCAAGTTAGCGAGGCGATCGTCGGCGACCTTGTGCAGATCGTCGATGTAGCCGAACTTGATCGACTCGGTCGGACAGGCTTTGGCGCACGCCGGCTGCATACCGCCCTGAAGGCGGTCGTAGCAGAGCGTGCACTTCTGCGCGACGCCCTCCTGCTCATTGAATCCGATCACGCCGTAGGGACACGCCGAGATGCAGTCTCGGCAGCCGTTGCACACGTCCTTCTGGAGGTACACGGTGTCGAACTCGGTCCGCATGAGCGCGCCCGTCGGACAGACCTCCATGCAGCTCGCGTTCTTACAGTGCTTGCAGACGTCGCTCATCATCAGCCAGGCCTGACCGCCGGCGATCGGCGTCGGCTGGAAGATCACGCCGTTGTTGTCCGGCACCTGCTCGATGAACTGCACGTGGCGCCAGTTCTGCGCGTCGAGCTGACCGGTGTTGTCGTACGAGTCGGCCGTGAACTTGGGCGGGTCGCCCTGGAGCTGATTCCACTCCTTGCACGCGACCTCACACGCTTTGCACCCGATGCAGATCGACGTATCGGTGAAGAACCCCATCGGTCTTTCCTGGAATGCCATGGCTAAAACCCCATCAGATTGCGCGCGATCTTGGTGTAGCCGCGCTCCGCGGCGACCAGATCGAGCGGCAGCGCGGCGAGCTCGTCGACCATGGGAACGGCGCGCGGGTCCTTGCGCCGGTCGACCGTGATGAGGTAGCGCCGGCACATCTCGCAGGCGTCGATTCTCAAGTGAGGGAAGAGATCGACGTCGGACAAGATCGGCATCTTCGCGCCGGACGTCTCACCACACGACGCGCACGTCATGCGGCTCAGCACCCACTCGTTCGCGCACCGAGAGCACACGAGCTTCCTCTGGCTGGTCAGAAGCGTCTCGCCGGTATCCGCGAAGACCGCGAGCTGCGGCAACCCGCCGCATCGCGGGCAATGCCGGTCATCGGTGTCTCCAAGGCGAAGCGTCGCCGCGAGATCCGGTAACGCCTCGAGCACCGGCGACGCGCTCGCGCGCGCGAGGAACGTATCGGTCCCGCTCTGCTCCTCCCCCGCGAGCCAGGCTTCCACGATGCCCTCGAGATCACCCTCGTGAAATCGGAGTAACGCGGCCTCCGCCAGGCGCTCCGGTCCCGCCGCGACGGTCGCCTCCATGATCCCGGGGAGCGCGTCGCGCACAACGAACGCGACAAGGTCGTCGGCGGCGGCCTGACTCGAGAGGGCGTGCTCGAAGGCGCGCTCCTGCGCGTCCACCAGGGCGAGGTAGAGCCGGAGCGGCTGCTCGGCGAAGTCGAGTCGCGCGCCAAGGTCGCGCGCGCGCTCGCGCCGCTCGCCGTAGGTGGCCACCGCATCGGCAACCAGCGTCACGAGATCTTCTCGATGTTGACGAGGAAGGCCTTGAACTCCGGGGTTCTCGCGTTGGCGTCCCCGACGAACGGCGTGAGCGCGTTGGCGAGCCAGTTCTTCGACAGGTCGGGGTTGCGTTCTGCGGAAATGCCGACGAACCCCCAGTGGATGGGAATGCCGATGTGGTAGACGGGCTGGTCGCTTCCGGCGAGCTTCAGGCCACCGAGCCGTTTCGTGACGAGCGCCGCGACCTCGAGCTTGCCGCGCGCGCTGGAGACGCGCACGCGATCGCCGTTCTTGATTCCCTTCTTGTCGGCGAGCTCCTGCGGCACCTCGACGAACGCCTGCGGCTGCAGGCCAACGAGAAGCGGCACGTGCTGCGTCACGTAGTGCTCGTGCTCGGTGAGCCGGTAGCTCGTCGCAACGTACGGAAACTGGTCGACCTTTCCGAATCGATTCGGCCGCCCCGCGGCCTGGTCGTAGAGAAAGGCGACCGGATCTTCTGATTGATTCGGATGCAGCGGGTTCGGTATGGGCGCCTCGATCGGCTCGTAGTGCTCGGGGATCGGGCCGTCGTTCATCGAGGTCGAGAAGAGCCGGCCGACGCCTTCGCCGTTCATGATGAACGGGTTCCACGACGCCGGATCGTTCGGGTTCATCGTCGCCGGATAGTCCGGGACATCACCGGTCCACGCACTTCCGTTCCACACGATCCCGGGGCGCTTCGGATCCCACGGCTGTCCTTTGAGGTCTGCTGACGCGCGGTTGTAGAGGACACGGCGGTTGGCCGGCCAGCTCCACGCCCACGTCGGGTAGAAGCCCATGCCGGTGGGGTCGTTCTTCGCCGGATCCTGCACGCCGTTCCGGCGTTTCATGTTGTTGGCGTCGTCGGTGACGCTGCCGACGTAGATCCAGTCGCCGGATGTCGTCGTCCCGTCGGCCTTCAGGTTCGCGAAGCTCGTCATCTGCTTGCCGGTCGAGAGGTCCTTCCCGTTGACCTCCTTGGCGATCTCCTCGAGCGTCGGCTTCTTGGGATCCTTGTAGTCGAGGGTCATCGCCGTGATCGGATCGATGAACTTGCCGCTCTGCTGCTTGTAGAGCGTCTTCACCCGGTCGAAGATGTCGGCCAGGACCCACTGGTCGTCGCGGGACTCGCCCTCGGGCGGGATGACCTGATCCTTCCACTGGGCCCACCGGCCGCTGTTGGTGAACGAGCCGTCCTTCTCGATCCAGTGGGTCGTGGGGAGCATGAAGACCTCGGTGTTGACCTTTGCGGGATCCGTGCCCGGCGCCTTCCAGAACTCCGAGCTCGTCGTCGGCAGCGGATCCATGACCACGAGCCACTTGAGGTTCGCGAGCGCCTGCATCACCTGGTTGCTGTCGGGGCCGATCGACGTGGCGGTCATGCCCGACAGCATCACGCCCTCCATCTTTCCCTTTAGTGCCTGGTCGTAGATGGACATCCACGACGAGTTCGTCGCGGGCTTCGGGACGAAGTGGAACGCGTACTCGTTGTCCTTCGTCGCGGCGCTCCCGTACCACGCCTTCAGCAAGCTGACCATGAAGTTGCGGTAGTTCGTCCCGAAGAAGTTCCACGAGTTCGGATCGCTCTTCACCGCGGCGCTCTGCTTGACGTAGTCGTCGAGGTTTTTCTGGCCCGGCGCCGGGATGCGCAGGTAGCCCGGAAGGTTCTCCCAGCTGATGGCGTGATCGGTGTTCCCCTGGATGTTGGCATGGCCGCGCTCAGCGTTCATCCCGCCGCCGGGCCGCCCGACATTGCCGAGTAGAAGCTGAAGGACCGCGCCGGAGCGAATGAGCTGGCCGCCGGTGGTGTGATGCGTGAGCCCAACGGCGTAGACGATGGTCATCACCTTGTCCGGCTTCCCCATCTCGCCGACGATCTTGGCGACCGCGTTGAACTGATCGACCGGGATCCCGGTGATGCTCGAGACCACCTCCGGCGTGTACCGGGAGTAATGCTTTTTCAGGAGCTGGAAGACCGATCGCGGGTCCTGCAGCGTCATGTCCCGCCTCGCGAAGCCCGAGCTCGTCGTGGCGGGTCCCTCGATCTGGCCGCCGGTCTGCGCCGGAGGCGTGGTGTTTTCGTATGCCCACGTCGACGTGTCGTACGAGCGGGTGTTCTTGTTGTAGCCGGAGAAGAGGCCGTCAGTGAAGCTGAACCCATCCTTCACGATGAACGAGGCGTTCGTGTAGTTGCGTACGTATTCGTCGTGGAAAAGGTTGTTCTGCAGGACGTAATTGATCAGTCCGCCGAAGTAGGCGACATCCGTGCCTGTGCGGATGCGGAGGTACATGTCGGACACCGCCGACGTCCGCGTGAAGCGCGGATCGGCGTGGATCATCTTCGCCCCGCCGCCCGCACCCGGACCCTTGGTCGGGTCGAGCTTCGCCTTCACGAACCACTGGAACCCGACCGGATGCGCTTCCGCCGGGTTCGCGCCGTTGATGAGGATGACGTCGGCGTTTTTGATATCACGCCAGTGGTTCGTCATGGCTCCTCGTCCGTATGTGGCGGCCAAACTGGTCACCGTTGGGCCGTGTCAGACCCGGGCTTGCTGTTCTATGAACACCACGCCCAGCGAGCGCATCACCTTCGCGGCGAAGTACCCCTCTTCGCTCGAGAAGGCGGCGCCGCCGGCGAAGGCGACCCCCTCGGTGCGATTCACGATGTTGCCGTTCGCGTCCTGCGCGACGAACGTGTTGTCGCGCGACGTTTTCAAATTTTGGGCGATCTTGTCGAGCATGAAGTCCCACGACTTCTCTTCCCAGGCGGTCCCGCCCGGCGCGCGGTAGAGCGGCTTCAGCACGCGGCGCGAGCTCGTTGCGAGCTGCATGGCGGTCGCGCCCTTCGGGCAGAGCCGACCCTCGTTGATGGGGCTGTCCGGGTCGCCCTCGATCTGCAGGAGCTGCGTCGTGGTACCGGACACCTTCGTGTACGCGATCAACCCGCAGCCGACGGCGCAGTACGGACAGACCGAATGGACTTCCTTCGCACCGTCGATGCGCGACGTCAGTGCGCGCTTTTTCGCGGCGGCAAGGTCAAAGCCGAGTGGGTTCGCGAGGGGAACGAGGGCCATACCGGCGGTGCCGGCGGCTCCGAGCTTCAGGAACTCACGACGAGTGATTTCCGTCATCGGACTTGGACTGTTCTACTCCGGCAGTTTTGGGTCC
>VBIZ01000206.1 GCA_005880575.1 Chloroflexota bacterium
CCGGGATGGCTGCGATGACGAGACCCTCGCGCTCGGCGGTGGGCAGGTCTTTCAGCGAATGCACCGCGACGTCGATCTCTCTGCTGAGGAGCGCGTCCTCGATGGCGTTGACGAACGCACCGTCGCCGAGGATGCGGATCGGATGCCCGCTGCGATCGCCCGCCGTGTGCAGGACGCGGATCTCGACGTCGTCGCCGAGGCGCGATGCCACGAGCCTCGTCTGGGCGAGCGCGAGGGCGCTACCGCGCGTCCCGATCACGATGCTCACGGCTCGATCCCAAACAGGTCGCGCGCGGCGCCGACCCGCGACGGCTTCGAGCGAAGCGCCGCCGTGGGCTCGTGAATGAGCCCGCGCGCGAGGGCCTGCGCGAGAGCCGCGACGACCTCGCGATCGCGTTCGCTCAGGTGTCCAAGCTTCGCCAGCGCGCGGTCAAGCTGCCGCTGCCGGAGACCATCGGCGCGCGCATGCAGCGCGGCGATGACCGGCGCGGCGTCACGCCCCGCGGTGTCGTCGAGGAAGCGCGCGGCCGCGGCCCGGCTGGCCTCCTCGCAGGAGGCCACGACCTCGGGCGAGATGGTCGCCTCGGACCGGAGATCATCGACGCTCCGGTACCGCAGACCCTCGAGGACGCGCGCATCCGCGGCGAGGCTTCGCGGCATCGCGATATCCACGACAACGAGCGGTCGCCGTGCCACTCGAGGTCTCAGGAGGTCGGCGGTGAGGACCAGACCTCTCGTGTCGGCCGCCGAGATGACGCCGTCGGCCGCATCGATCGCGCGAGCGATGTCCGCGAGCGCGACCGCTTCGCCACCCGCGACCGAGGCCGCGCGCTCGGCGCTCTCGCCGGACTGGGAGACGACGAGGGTGCGCCCGACACGCCGCCGAAGCGCCCGAATCGCGAGCTTGCCGATCTCGCCCGCGCCCACGACCAGGATCGTCGCGTCCGCGGGCTCGGGGACGTGCCGCAGGAGCTCGTCGACCGCGAGCGAGCCGATCGACCGCGTGACCGAACCCAGGGCCGTCCGCGCGCGGAGGAGCCGGCCGTGATGCAGCGCGCGCTCGACGGCGGCCGAGAGCAGAGAAGGGAGCGGCGTCGGGCGACCCGCATACGCGCGGCGGAGCTGCCCGAGGATCTGACGCTCGCCGGCGATCGCGGAGTCGAGACCGGCGGCGACGCGGAAGAGGTGCGTCACCGCGGCGGCCTCGGTCCGGACGACCACCGCATCCACGAGCTCGGGCGCCTCGATCGACCCACCGAGCCAGGCGCGAGCATCGCTGTCCGCGGCGAGACAGGCGAAGACCTCGACGCGGTGACACGTGACGAGCCCGAGCGCGCCCCGCTCGGCCGCGCGCGGCACGGATGCCGCGAGGCGCTCACGCGCGGCGATCGGCGCGTCTCGCTGATGGAGCGACCAGGAAACGAGTGCTTCCGTGATGCGTCGACCCTAGGCACGGTGACGCGAGTCGCAAACCTCGCGGGGAGGTTTGCCTAACGTCGCGGGGTATTACGGAAGATGCCCGCGTGTGTCAGCGCGCTCGGCTCACCAGCGGTGATACGCGGGGTGGCCCGGCTTCACCGCGACGAACGTCCCGCGGAACGTGGCGCAGACCTTGCCGCCGGCCCGGAGCTCGGCCGCGATGACCGCCCGATCGTCGGTGACCTCGACCGGCCGTGCGACCAGCTCGATCGGACCGCTCGTCGGCGTCGGGCGTGCGAGCTTCACCGCGAATTCCGCCGTGACCGTCGGCGGCGGCGTCTTGGCTTTGGCCCGCCGCATGAGGTGGTAGGCCGCGGTCCAGTTCGAGTGGCAGTCGAGGAGGGTCCCCGCGATGCCGCCGGAAAGGACGCCATCGAATGCCTCGTGGTGCTTCGCGGCGTGCCACACCGCGACGACCTCGTCGCCGCGCACGACGCTCTTGATGCGAAGTCCCTGCTGGTTGCTCGGACCACAGCCGAAGCAGATTCCGGTCGCGTAATAGCGGTCCTGCAGCGCCTCGTCCGTCACGGCACGAGGCTAATCGGCACAATCGGCGCGTGCGCGGAACGTGGTGGCGCGAGGGCGTCTTCTACCAGATCTATCCCCGCTCTTTCCAGGACTCGAACGGGGACGGCATCGGGGATCTCGCGGGCATCACCGCGCGCCTCGACCACCTGAACGACGGCACGCCGCGATCGCTCGGCATCGATGCGATCTGGCTCTCTCCGTTCTATCGCTCACCGATGGCGGACTTCGGCTACGACGTCTCGGACTATCGCGACGTCGATCCCACCTTCGGGAATCTCGCCGAGTTCGACCGGCTTCTCGCCGAGGCGCACCGCCGGAACATCAGAGTGATCGTCGACATCGTGCCCGGCCACACCTCGGACCAGCATCCCTGGTTCAAAGCGGCGCGGTCGTCGCGCACGGATCCGAAGCGGGACTACTTCGTTTGGGCCAACCCGCGGCGCGGAGGACCGCCGAACAACTGGCGCGCGGTGTTCCGCCGCGTCGGCCCGGCGTGGACCTTCGATGACCAGAGCGGCCAGTACTACCTGCACCATTTCCTGCCGGAGCAGCCCGACCTCAACTGGCGCAACCCCGCGGTGCGGAAGGAGATCGATGACATCATGCGGTTCTGGCTCGACCGCGGCGTCGACGGGTTCCGCGTCGACGTGGCATCCGGCCTTATTCGGGACGAGCGCCTTCGCGACAACCCGCGCTTCCAGCTCCGCGGCTGGCCGCGACGCCGCAACTGGGATCTCGACGAGGTTCACGAGATCCATCGCGGCTGGCGCAAGGTCCTCGACTCGTACGACGGCGACCGCATGGCCGTCGGCGAGATCGGCGTGCGCAATCTGCGTCGTCACGTGCGCTACTACGGCGAGGACGACGAGCTGCAGCTCTCGTTCAACTTCCACTTCCTCGAGCAGCCCTGGGTCGCGGAGCGTTTCCGAGCGGTGGTGGAGGAGTGGGAGCGGCTCCTGCCGGCCCACGCCTGGCCCGATTACACGCTCTCGAACCACGATCGCTCGCGCGCGACCTCGCGGTACGGCGCGGAGCGCGCCGGCGTGGCCGCGATGATGCTGCTCACCCTTCGCGGGACGCCGTTCATCTACTACGGCGAGGAGATCGGGATGACCGACGTGCCGATCCCTTCGAACCGCATCGTCGACATCGATGGCCGCGATCCCGAACGCACTCCGATGCAGTGGGACGCTTCACCAAAAGGAGGTTTCACCACCGGCGACCCGTGGCTTCCGATCGGCGACACCGCGCGCACGAGCGTCGCCGCGCAGCGCGACGACCCGGCCTCGCTCTTCTCGCTGTACCGGCGCCTCTCCTGGCTGCGCAAGTCATCGCCGGCGCTGCGTCGTGGCTCCTACCGCACGGTTCCGGCGGCGCGCGGCATCTTCGCATACGCCCGCGAGGCCGACGGCCATCGCGCCCTCGTCGCGCTCAACTTCACGGCGTCGGCGCAGGTCGTTGCTTTGGGCAGCGGATCCGGCCGAGTGCTGCTCTCGACCCGCCACGACCGCGACGGCGCGGAGGTCGATCTCGCACGCGTGGAGCTCAGCCCCGACGAAGGCGTCGTCTTAGCGCCAGCGTGATCACGATCGCGGCCACGAGCACGAGCGCGGCGACCACGGCGATCGTCGTCCAGGGCGGGCCGGCCACCGGCGCACCGAGCAGGAACACCGCGGCACCGCGGACGCCGAGCGTGATCAGCAGAGCATCGCCGCGCACCACGGCGCTCGCGCTCGGCCCGAGCGCCTGGTGCAGGACGGCGCCGCCCGCTCCGATGTCGGCGAGCGGAAGCTCGAGCGTTTGCGGCGCATCGCTCTGGCCATTTATGGCGACCACCGCCGTATCCCCGGCACCGCGCCTCGCGTACACGAGCGTGTCGCGTTCGGAGAGGAGCTTCTCGAACGAGCCGCGCCGCAGCGCTGCGGTCTGCTGCCGGAGTGTCGCGAGCCGCCGCACGAGGTCGCGAGTGGTCTCATCCGCCGCGCCCCACTCCATCATCCGCCGGTTGTCCGGATCGGCTCCGCCCGGAAGCGCGATCTCGGTGCCGTAGTAGAGGACCGGCGTCCCCGGCACCGTGAAGAGATAGACCAGCGCCTGGCGTAATCGGGCCGTCGCATCGTCCGTGGCCGCCGGGCCGATGAATCGGGGCACGTCGTGGTTGTCGATGAACGTCGCGCGCGCCGTTTCACGGCCCGGTAGGTACGACTCCGCGATCGACGGCGGCCTGCCGAGCCAGACAAGGTCCTCGTTGGGACCGAGCGCGCGCACGATGCCCTCCTGCGTCTGGAAGTCGGTGACCGCGCCGAGACCCGCGTCGAGGTATTCCGCCTGATAGCGATAGTCGGAGACGAAGACCTCTCCGACGATCCAGAAGCTCGGGTGCTCGCGCTTGATCGCGCCGATCCACTCGCGCAGGAAGTCCTTCGGCACGTGACGCGCGGTGTCCAGGCGGAACCCGTCCACGTTCGTCTCGCGAATGAGCCAGAGCGCCCAGTCGGTGAGGTACGCCCGCACCGCGGGGTTCTCGGTGTTGAGATCGGGAAGTCCGGCGAGCCAGCAGTCCTCGACGCTCTTCTGGTCGCTGAAGATCATCGCGCACCGGTCGTGGAACCAGCCGGCGTGCGCCGAGTCGACGAGCCACGGGTGGTCGTAGCCGAGGTGATTGACCACCACGTCGAGCACCACCTTCAGGCCGAGCCCGTGCGCCTTCATCACGAGCTCCTTGAGCTTGTCCATGTCGCCGAGATGCGGATCGACGCGGTAGAAGTCCTTCGTCCAGTAGCCGTGGTATCCGCCGCGGGTCTGTTCGGTGATCGGCGTGATCCAGATCGCCGTCATGCCGAGCCCCTTGATGTACGGAAGCTCGTCGATCACACCCTGGAGATCGCCGCCCTGCCACCAGTCCGCCTTGCCGGCGATGGCATCACCGTCGTTCTTCGCATCGCCGTTCTTGAAGCGATCCGTCATCACGAAGTACATCGTCTCGTCGCGCCAATCGCGCGCCTCGGGTACCGACGCGGGCGCGCACGCGGCGACGACCACGATGGCCGCGAGCAGGACGCGGATCATCGGGTATTCCTAGCTGAGGACGACCGCGTCGCCGGGGCCGAGCACGAGATGCGCCTCGCCGTGCTCGACGCTCACGCCCTCGCCGCTCAACAGGTCGACGAGTCGCCGCGGCGCGTGGCTGCCGAGTGGGATGGAGACCTCGGCGCGCGCGTCGCCCGTGTTCAGGGCGACCCAGAGCTGACCGGGGCCCTCGGCGTAGAGGACCCCGAGCGGGCCGGTCTCGGCACGCCGGTAGGCGTAGAGCCCGCGGTCGTCGTCGACGACGACATCCTCGAAGCTTCCCCACGCGAGCCACGGCCGCTCGCGCCGCGCCCGCACCAGCCTGCGATGCGCGCTCAGGATCTTTCGATCCCACTTGCTCTCGTCCCACTCCATGCAACGGCGCGCATC
>VBIZ01000133.1 GCA_005880575.1 Chloroflexota bacterium
CGAATGATCTCGCGAACATCGTGGCGGCCGACGGGGTCGAGTGCACTCGTTGGCTCGTCGAGCAGGACGACCCCGGGATCGTCGAGCAAGGCCACACCGAGGCCGAGACGCTGCTGCATTCCCTTGGAGAACGTGCCCACGCGGCTCGTCCCCCGGTCGGCGAGACCGACCGTCGCCAGAATGCGATCGATCTCCGACGCCCACCGCGCGCGAGCGATCGCCGCGAGCTCGCAATGCAGCGCGAGCACCTCGCGCGCGGTCAGCCACGATTGATAGCGGAAGAGCTCGGGGAGATAGCCGATTCGACCGAGCGACGCCTTGGATCCGAACGGGGCCCCGGCGAGAGAACCGCCACCGGTGGTCGCGCGGGTGAGCCCGAGAAGGATCTTGACCGCGGTGGTCTTTCCGGCGCCGTTCGGACCGAGGAATCCGAACACGCCGTTCTCGACCGAAAGCGAAAGGTCGTCGAGGGCGACGACCTTCGCGTAGCGCTTGGTGACGTGTTCGAGGCGGATCGCCCCGTTCGCGATCGTCACTTACCGCATGGAGTTCGCGATCGAAAGCGCCTGGCTCTCCGTGAACGAACCGATCACCTCGAACATCATGCCGTCCTTCTGCCAGATGACCGCGCTCGCGATGCCGGTGTTGTCGCCGACGAAGAGGCCCTGCACGCCTTGGACGGTCACGGGATGCGAGATCGCGAGCTCGGCGGGCACAGGCACGGGCAACGTGCTCGAGGGATCGCCGATCGCGCGGATGGCGGCAGCGAGCTGCGGCGAGACGCCGGGCTGCGACAGGAGATAGCCGCGCAGTTGATCGACCGTGACCCCGTCGCTCGAGATGGTCGGCGCCTTCGCCTGCCCGACGATGAGAGTCGGGATGTCCGGGCCGCCCTGCCCGCTGTGCCCCGTCGGCGCGCCCCAGATCTGCACCACCGCGGGACCGCCGGTGATGAACAGCTTGCTCCCGTCGATGTTCGCGGGTAGCGGCGGCGCGGTGCGGTTCTGGCGAGAGGCCGCCTGCCGTGTGGAATCAGCGCTGAAGGTGAACGTCGCGCTCGAGCGATTGATGACGCCGTAGCGCGGGTCTCCGGTCACGCTCGAAGGAACAGCGGTCGGCGCCTGCACGGCAAATCCCGCCTCGGCCGATGCCTGGCTGCGCGACTGGACTTCCTTCGGCTGCGGCGGCGTGGTCCACACGAACGTGCCGTACGCGCCCATGCAGTCCTGCAGGTTCAGGCCGGAGCAGGCCTGCCCGAGGTAGTTGAGATCGCTCTGGGTAATGGGCACGGCGACGACGCTCTTCGGCTCGAAGATCTTCAGGACGGAGTCGGCGACGCCGGAGAGCGTGAGCGCGCTCGCGACGATGACGACGCCGGCCGCGGCCGCAAGCCCCTGAAGCCACCGCGACGTGACGCGGCGACGTGCGGCGGGCGCCACACCCGCGATCCCCTCGCTCTCGACCCGCGCGCGGAATCGTGTAAGCGCGTCCTCGGTGTTCACCTGTGGCTCGGTCGCGCCGAGCGCTCGGACGATATCGGTGTCGTTCATCGCAGTTCCCTCCGGAAAGCATCTTCCGCGCGTCGAAGGAGTGTCCCGACGCTCGACGCGCGGACGTCGAGCGCGGCGGCGATCTCCGCGTAGGAGAGGCCGGAATAACGCATGGCGAGCAGCGCGGCCGAGCGCTCCGGTAGTCGGCCGAGCACGGCGCGCACCTCATCACGGGTCTCAGATGCGGCCACAACCTCGCTCGGGTCGTCCACGGCCGCGGCGTCGACAGGCAACGCCTGGGCGGCCTCGCGGCGCGAGCGCCGGTCGCGCCCGCGGAGCGCATTCAACGCCGCGTGCGCGGCGGCAGCATGGAGCCACGCCGGTCCGTACGGCGCGTTCGCGGGATGCGACCGGTAGAACGAAACGAACACGTCCTGCGCGACATCCTCCGCCTCGGCTTGATCGCCGAGCACGCGGTGGGCGATGGCGACGACGCGCACGTACTCGGTCCGGAAGAGCTCCTCGAACGCCGGCGAGATCGTGCCGGAGAGATGCCCGGCTCCATCAGGTCCTGCCCCGGCTCGCGCGGGCAGTGTCATGGACGACGAGGTCTCCATACGCCAATAGAGCACCGCGGACGGGTTTGATGTGACAGCGGGACGATTCTCCACCACGGGGAACGCCCGAGCGAGCGTCAGGTCGGAGCGCGAAGGCTGGCACCGCTCTTGCGCCGAAAGGCCCGGTGAGATCGCGTTCCGCTCCCCGCAATCGCGCCGGACAACCGCCGACTCGCTCGCCTCGTGAGGCGATAAAGCGGCTGGATGAGAAGTCCGCGAAGCAAAAGGGGAGTGCCACCAAACGACGGATCCAGAGCAAAGAAGCGGAGGAGTCATAGAGATGCCAACAGTCAAGAAGTCCATCGAAGTGGACGTTCCGGTCCGCATCGCGTACGACCAGTGGACCCAGTTCGAGGAATTCCCGCGATTCATGGAAGGTGTCGAGTCGGTGCAGCAGCTCGACGACAAGCGCCTGCACTGGCGCGCGAAGATCGGCGGCAAAGTCGAGGAGTGGGACGCCGAGATCACCGAGCAGGTGCCTGACAAGATCATCGCGTGGCGCAGCACGTCGGGTGCTCGCAATGAGGGCATCGTGCGCTTCGTCCCGGTCGGCGAGAACAAGACGAAGATCGAGCTCGAGATGCACTGGGAGCCGAAGGACGTGACCGAGCGCATCGGCGACGTGCTCGGCGCGGACGACGCCCGCATCCAGGGCGACCTGGGCCGGTTCAAGAAGTTCATCGAAGAGCGGCGGAGTCCGACCGGCGCGTGGCGCGGGGAGATCCGCGGCGGCCAGGTCGAGGGCGATCGCGCCGAGGAAGACATAGAGGCCGGTACAGGCTCGCGCGGCTAGCGACGCCAATGCGCGTCGCGATGCTCGCGCCGATCTCGTGGCGGGTCCCACCGCGCCACTACGGACCGTGGGAGCGCGTCGTGTCGCTCCTCACGGAGGGGCTCGTCGAGCGTGGTGTTGACGTGACGCTGTTCGCGACCGCGGACAGCGTCACGCAGGCACAGCTCGACGCGGTCTGCCCGCGGCCACTCGAAGAAGACGCGTCACTCGATCCGAAGGTGTGGGAGTCGCTGCACATCGCGAATGCTTTCGAAAAGGCGGCACACTTCGACGTCGTTCACAACCACTACGATTTCCTACCGCTCACCTACACCGGTCTGGTCGCGACACCCGTCGTGACGACCATCCATGGGTTCTCGTCGGATCGGATCAAGCCGGTCTACCGGCGTTACGCGGATCGCGTCGCATACGTCTCGATCAGCGACGCGGATCGGGACCCCGACCTGAGGTACATCGCGACCGTGTACCACGGCATCGACCTCGCCGAGTTCACCCCGCGCGAGCGACCTGGCCGTGGCCTCGTGTATTTCGGACGCATCCACCCCGATAAGGGCGTGGCCGAGGCGATCGCGGTCGCGAAGGCGGTCGACCTGCCGCTCGTGATCGCGGGCATCATCCACGATCGGAGCTATTTCGAGCAGGAGATCGCGCCACAGGTCGATGGAGATCGCGTGCGCTACGTGGGCTCGGTCCGGCCGGAGGAGCGCGACGAGCTGCTCGGCTCCGCACTCGCGCTGCTCCATCTCGTGGAGTTCGCGGAACCATTCGGCCTCTCGATGATCGAGGCGATGGCCTGCGGGACGCCGGTGATCGCGCGACGCCGCGGCTCCGTGCCTGAAGTGGTCGACGAAGGCGTAACCGGCTTCGTCGTCGACGACGTCGCCGGCGCGATCCTGGCGGTCGGCCGCGTCGGCAGCCTCGATCGGCGCGCGGTGCGAGCACGCGTCGCGGAGCGCTTCAGCCGTGACCGCATGGTCGACGACTATCTGCGCGTGTACGAGCAGGTCCTATCGCGCTCGCGGATCGCGTGACCCAGCTCTTCGACGTCGGGGTCAATTACTGGCCGGCCTCGTCCGCGATGCGCTGGTGGCGGCGTTTCGACGCGGGCGAAGTCGATCGCGACTTCGCGCGCCTACGGGATGCGGGCGGCGAGCTCGTCCGGTTCTTCCTGCTGTGGGAGGACTTTCAGCCGCAGCCCAGATCGGTCAGCGACCGCTCTCTCGCGCATCTCGTCGGAGTCGCGGACACGGCTCGTCGTCATGATCTGCGGATCATCCCGACGCTCTTCACCGGCCACATGAGCGGAGCGAACTTCGTCCCGGAGTGGGCACTCGGCGGCAAAGCGCCGAGCGGGCGTTTTCGGGTGATCGCGAACGACCGTGTGGTGGACCGCGCCATGCGGAACTGGTACGCCGACCCGCTCGTCTTCGACGCTCAGGCACTCCTCGCGCGCGAGTGTGCTCGCGCGCTCGCTGGACATCCCGCCCTCTGGGCGTGGGATCTCGGCAACGAAAACTCGAACTGCTGTGTGCCGCCGACCTCCGAGGATGGAGTGCGCTGGCTCGATCGCATCGCAGCGGCGATCCGATCGGCCGACAGCTCGTGCGCGATCACGCTGGGCCTACACATGGAGGATCTCGAGGACGACCGGCGGATCGGACCGGCGGAGGCGGCGCGCGTGTGCGAGTTCCTGTGCATGCACGGCTATCCGATCTACGCGCCGTGGTGCCGTGGGCCGACAGACCCCGAGCTCGTCGCGTTCCTCGCCGACATCACGCGGTGGCTGGCGGGGGCCGAGATGGACGTGCTCTTCTCCGAGTTCGGCGCGCCGACGCGGAACGGTGATCCGGAGGCCGAGAGAGCCTCAGCCCTCCTGACCGAGGACGAGGCCGCGCGCTACATCGAACGTGCATACGGGCGCCTACATGCCGCCGGGACCATCGGCGGGCTGGTGTGGTGTTACGCCGACTACGACCGTGCGATCTGGTCCGACCCGCCGTTCGATCGCGCGCCCCACGAGCGCCACTTCGGCCTCTGGCGCGCGGACGGAAGCGCGAAACCGGCGGCTGCGGCGCTCCGGGAATGGAGTGGACGGCCCCGCGCCGACCCGCGCCCGCCGCCGTGGTCGGAGAGCGACCGGCGGGACTTTGAGAAGGCGCCGCGCGAGACGCTGATACGCCTCTACCGGACCTACGCGGCGGTCCCACCGCTGGCACGTGCGGTGCTCTAAAGCGGGCGTGCTCGCCACCAGCAGCGACCCCCGGGAGATGCGACTTCGTGACGACGCGGCCGAGTGGAAAGCGCTCGCGGAGCGCTTGGCGGTCCGGCGCGTTCTCGACATCGGCGCCGGTCTCGACGGGCTGCCCGGCGACGGCGAATTCGACCTCATCGTCGCGCCGAACGATCCCTTCGCCGGCATCCTCGAGGACGGCGCCCGCACGGCCGCGATCGCCAAAGTGCGTGGCCTCCTCGCGCGCGACGGGCTCCTTGTCATCGAGGGCTTGTACGTTCCTCCGCAGGAGGACGCCGTCGCGTCGGCGCCGGACGGGCTGATCCGCGAGCGCAAGCTCGACGATGGATCGGTCGAGCGCGAGGTTTGGACGGCGCTCGGTGAACATCAGTACGAGATCCGCACGAACGGCTCGTCGCCCGCGCGCGTCCGCGCGTGGCACTGGGGCGAGACCGCGCTGCGTGAATCGGGCGCCCGGATCGCCGGTGGCCTCGACGAGCGTGACTTCGATCCCTGGGGCGACCGCTTGATCGCGGTCGTGCCGGGTTGGTCGTGACCCTCTTCTCCTGTGATCGTCCCGCGGGCGCTCGCCGCCTCCGTCGCGGCGCGCTCGCGGTAGCGTTCTAGTCGTTCGCAATCGGCGGCGCGCCATGCGGCGCGCCGCCCCGCGACGACAGGTCAGTCGCTAGTGGCCGTTGGACAGACCCGCAAGGACTCGCGCCGCTGCGACCACTCGTTCGCGTAACGCGGGCTTCGGCTCGTCCTCGGTCTCGACCGCGTCCGTCCCCGTCGCGCTGACGCGGAGCCTCACCTGAAGCAGCAGGCGGTAGAGGATCTCCCATTCCTCGAAGTCGAAGTCCCGGTCGTTGAGCTCGGTGCCGATCGCGTCGAGGTCATCTTCGCCGTGAGCCGCCTCGATGAGCCGATCCTCGAGCGTCTGCGCCTCCTTTGACCACGTCTGATAGGCCTGAGTGAAGGTCAGCTCCCGGACGATCGCGGCGCGCGCGTGGGACAGCGTTCTCTTGCGCCCGAGAAGCGAAAGGTCCATCGGATGGAGCGTCATCTCGAATCCGTCGCCGACGAGCTCCGCGAGCTGCACGGGCACGAGCGCTCGTACCGTCTCGCCCCCGAGGTGCGCCAGCACGATCCCCGGCAGCTCGTAGGCCCAGTGCGCGCGCCTGCGCGTCACCTGGATGCCGGCGCGGTCCAGCGCCCCGGCAAGATCTCGGACGACGGTGTCGTACCCACCCGGCTTGACCGCGATCGGAACGTGCGCGGCCTCCCAGCGCTTGACGAGGGCGCGGATCTGGCCCAGCGGCGCGACGACCATCATCCAGATGAGCACGACGAAGAGGGCGAGCGAGTTCGGATAGCCACGGAGGATCGTCGCCGCGAGCGCGCGTCCGTGCGGGCGCTTTCTCTCATCGGGCAGGCGTGCCGAGAGCGCGCC
>VBIZ01000134.1 GCA_005880575.1 Chloroflexota bacterium
GACCGCCTTGTCCTGTGGCGTCTCCTTCGCGATCTCGAGTTCCGGGCAGATGACCTCGAGGAGCCGGAGGTCGGAGAGAAGGCGAAAGGCCTCCGAAGGCTTCGGCGCCTCGAGGATCTTTACGACCTCCTGTTGGACCCGCTCGCCCGAGAGGCCCTTTGCGAGCGCCGCGGAGTCGCGGATCCCATCGGCCGTCCGAGGGTCGATCGTGAAGCCGAGCCGCGTCGCAAAACGGACCGCGCGCAGCATGCGCAGAGCGTCCTCCGCGAAGCGTTCCCGCGGCTCACCGACGGCCCGGACGACGCGGGCCTCGAGGTCGCGCTGTCCGCCGAAGGGGTCAACGAGCTCTCCGGGCTTCCCGTCCACGCCGGGACGCCAGGCCATCGCGTTCATCGTGAAGTCGCGGCGCGAGAGGTCTTCGTGGAGCGAGTCGGTGAACGCGACCGACGTCGGATGCCGATGGTCGGCGTAGTCGGCCTCGACGCGATAGGTCGTGACCTCGATCTCGTGATCGCCCTGGCGGACGACGACCGTCCCGAAACGGTTGAGATAGAGAGCGTGGCGGAACACTTTTTGGATCTCATCCGGGGTCGCGCTGGTAGCTATGTCCCAGTCGTGCGGATCGACGCCGCGCAGCGCGTCGCGGACGCTTCCGCCGACGACGTACGCCTCGTGCCCGGCCGCGACCAGGCGCGCGACCACTCGCTCCACGTCGGCGGGCACTTGGATGTGCGGAACGGTGCCGGTCACCCGCGAAGTTTAGGGAAGCGGAACCATCACATACCGAGGTAGGCGCGCTGCACGTCGGGCGACGAGAGAAGCTCTTTGCCGGTCCCGGTCTGGACGATCGAGCCTGTTTCGAGAACGTACGCGCGATGCGCGATCTCGAGCGCCTTGCTCGCGTTCTGCTCGACGAGGAGGATCGGCATGCCCTTCGCGTTGATGTCGGTGCAGACGCGGAAGATGGTTTCGACGAGGATCGGCGCGAGACCGAGGGAAGGCTCGTCGAGCATGAGCAGCTTGGGATGCGCCATCAGCGCTCGGCCGATCGCGAGCATCTGCTGCTCGCCGCCCGAGAGCGTCCCCGCGAGCTGCTTGGTCCGCTCCTTGAGACGGGGGAAGAGCTCGTAGACGTTCGCGATGTCGTCCTGGAGCCCGGAGAGCTCTTTTCGCGCGTACGTTCCCATCATGAGGTTGTCGAAGACGGTCATGCGAGGGAAGAGCCGCCGGCCCTCGGGCGACTGGCAGATCCCGGTCTTCACGATCTCGTGAGCCTTGGTCTGTTGGAGCTCGCGACCGTCGAAGACGATCTTGCCCCCGGTGGGGTGCATGAGCCCCGAGATCGTGCGCAGCGTCGTCGTCTTGCCGGCGCCGTTCGATCCAATGAGCGCGACGATCTCGCCCGCATCCACCGACAGCGTCACCGCGCGTAAGGCCTGCACCCGGCCGTAGAACACGTCGATCTTCGAGATCTCGAGGAGCGCCACGCCTAGTGCTGCTTCCCGAGGTACGCCTCGATGACCCGCTGGTCGTTGCGGACCTGCTCGGGCGTCCCCTCGGCGATCTTCTCTCCGTGATCGAGGACGACAATGCGCCGCGACACGCCCATGACCACCTTCATGTCGTGTTCGATGAGGAAGACGGTCACTCCGTTGTCGACGATCTTGTGCACGAGACCCATCAGCTCCACCTTCTCCTGCGGCGTGAAGCCGGCGGCCGGCTCGTCCAGAAGAAGGAGCGCTGGGTTCGTCGCGAGCGCCCGCGCGATCTCGAGGCGGCGCTGCGAGCCGTAGGGGAGGTTTCGCGCGTACGTGTGGGTGTACCGCTCAATGCCGACGAACTTGAGGAGCTCGATCGCCCGATCGGTGACGCGACGCTCCTCCCTTCGCTCGAGCGGAGTCTTGAACAGCGAGTCCCAGAGCTTCGCGCTCATGCGGCAGTGCTGGCCGAGGCGGACGTTGTCGAGCGCTGACATGTACTCGAAGAGCCGGATGTTCTGGAAAGTGCGGGCGATGCCGAGCGTCGCCACCTGGTGTGGCTTAGCCCCGGTGATCTCGCGGTCCTGGAATATCACCCGGCCGGTGGTCGGAGGGAAGATCCCGGTGATCCCATTGAAGAGCGTCGTCTTCCCGGCGCCGTTCGGGCCGATGAGCGCGAAGATCTCGCCCTTTTTGACGTCGAACGTCACGTCGTCGACGGCCACGAGCCCGCCGAAACGCTTCGTCACGTGATCGACCCGGAGGATCGGGGCTGCGGCTTCGACCGTCATGTGGTCTCCGCGTTCACGTCTTCGATGACCGTATCTTCCTTTACGCCCTTCTGGAGCTCCTGCTCGCGCTGACGGCTCGGCAGGAGGCCCTGTGGCCTCACCAGCATGACGATCACGAGGATGAGGCCGAAGACGAGGAACTTGAGACGCGAGATGAACTCCGCGATGCCGGGGTAGTCGCCACTCGACTTCACGAGGCCGCCCAGGCCTATCGACGTGACGAAGTTCACCGCAAATTCGGGAAGCTGCTGCAGAAGGACGAAGATCACGTAGTAGACGAGGAGTGCCCCCGTGATGACTCCCGGGATGTTCCCCATGCCGCCGAGCACGACCATGACGAGGATCGTGATCGACACGGAGAAGCCGAAGTTTTCGGGCGAGACGAGCGACAGCTTCCCCGCGTAGTACGTCCCGGCGAAGCCGCTGAACGCCGCGCCGATCGAGAACGCGAGGAGCTTGACCGCAACCGTGTTCACACCCATCGCCGCGGCCGCGACCTCGTCCTCACGGACCGCCATCCACGCCCGGCCGAGGCGCGAACGCTGGAGGTTGCGCACGAGGATCACGCAGATGATGACGAGGATGACCATGATCGCGTAGTAGCCGATGGACGAGATGATCTTGAAGTCCGGGACCACCGCGAACGGGTCCCCCGACCACGGGCCTTGCAGCCAGAGCGGAAGGGATGGGATGTCGAGAGCCGAGATGCCGTTCACGCCGCTTGTCCACCCGGCCGCGTTGCGGAAAACACGAGGGACGATCTCTCCGAAACCAAGCGTCACGATGGCGAGGTAGTCGCCGCGCAGGCGGAGGGTCGGCGCGCCGAGGATCACACCAAAGGACGCCGCCACGAACATGGCGATGACCAGCACGATCCAGAACGAGACGTGGATCGGTTCCCCGAGGGGCGTCACGCGCATGTGGTCCGAGGCGAGGAATGCGTAGGTGTACGCGCCGATGGCGAAGAACGCCGCGTACCCGAGGTCGAGGAGTCCGGCGAAGCCGACCACGACGTTGAGTCCGATCGCGAGGAGCACATAGACGCCCGCATCCGCCGCCACGGTCATGATCGACGACGAGTTGCCGCCGGTGATGACGTTGACGAGGATCGGGAAGAAGATGGCGGCGACAAGAAGGACGACATACGCGATGGTGTTCGGATCGCGGCGCGGTCCCCGTTCCCAGAACTGCCGCAGCATGCTCACTTCTCCGGGACCCGCATCCCGAGAAGGCCCGTCGGACGGAAGATCAGGACGAGGATGAGGATCGTGAAAATCATCACGTCGGTCCACGCGGAATCGAAGTAGCCGTCCCAGAAGGTTCGGATCATGCCGATGACCATTCCACCGATCGCCGCGCCGTAGATGTTGCCGATGCCTCCGAACACCGCCGCGGTGAACGCGACGAGACCCGCGCTAAAGCCGAGGTCGAACACCGACGTGTTGTAGTAGAGGCCGTACATCGTGCCGCCTGCGCCGGCCAGGATCGCGCCGATGAAGAACGTCGCCGCGATCGTCCGGTCGATGTCGATACCCATCAGAAGGGCGGCGTCACGATCCTGGGCCGTCGCGCGCATCGCTTTTCCGAGACGGGACCGCTGCACGAATAGCCCGAGCGCGAACATGAGGATGAGCGAAATGCCGATCACGAGCAGGTCCTTCACGCCGATGGTCGCGCCGAAGAGCTCGAACCCCGCGTTCGGAAGGATGTTTGGGTAGTGCACGTTCGACGGCCCCTTCCAGAGGAAGAGTGCTCCCTCGAGGAAGAAGGAGACGCCGACCGCAGTGATGAGCGGGGCGAGCCGCGGCGCGTGGCGGAGCGGGCGGTAGGCGATCCGCTCGATGCTGATGTTCAGGAAGGCGCAGGCGAGCATGGTCAGGGCGAACACCGCTAGGAGCGCAACGGCGGAGACCGGGGTGAACGCGCCACCCTCGCGTAGGCCGAAGATCGGCAGGAGCGACCCTGAGAGGAACGCGCCGAAGGCGAACACGTCGCCGTGCGCGAAATTGATGAGCTCGATGATCCCGTAGACCATCGTGTAGCCGAGCGCGATGAGGGCGTAGATGCCGCCGTTCGCGACTGCGAACGTCAGTATCTGAACGAAGAACGAACCGCCCTGGGCAACGACCTTCGTGCCGAGAAGGATCAGGAAGGCGGCGATGATCGCGATAAGCGCGAAGTCGAGGATTCGACCGGCCACCCCGGCACGAAGACCGCTCCGGCGCCGTCTGACCGCCTCGCCGATCGTCCCCACTTTCCCCTCGCGCGAAAAGGGAGGGGGCGCTTGCGCGCCCCCTCCGGACTTCGCTTGTTAGAGCTGGCTCAACCGCCTACCGAGAACTGCTTCACGAAGACCCAGTCCTTGGCGGCCGTCTGGTATTGGTAGAAGGCCATCGTGGCCGACGTCGGGTCGCCGTTCGCGTCGAAGCTGTACGTACCGGTCGAGAGCTTGAGCTTGTTCGTCGCCTGGACCGCCGCGACGACCTGCTCGCGCGTCGGCATCTTGCCGCCCGCCGTGTCGATCGCCCGGCTGATCGCGTCCAGGATGATCTTGGCGCAGTCGTAGCCCGGGAAGGTGTAAGCCGCGAGGTCTTCCTTCGCCGTGAACTTCGCCTTGAAGTCGGCGATGAGGGCCGCGTTCCCGGAGTCCTGGGCCGCCTCGGCCGCGGCGTTGGTGAAGTAGAGGTTCGCGTTCGCGTTGTCACCAGCGTCCGTGATGCAGTCCGAGGTGCCGATGCCGTCAGGCCCGAGGTATGGGATGTCGGTGGTGAAGATGCTCTTCATCTGCGCGCGCGGGATGCATCCGTGGGTGGCGGAGGTCGCGCCGGCGTAGATCGCCTGCGCCCCTGCGTCCTTGGCCCGCTGGAGGAACGGCCGGAAGTCGTTGGTGGTCTTCCAGTCGAAGTCCTGAC
>VBIZ01000135.1 GCA_005880575.1 Chloroflexota bacterium
TCTCGGGAAGCGTGCTGACAGCAAGTACTCGACCTACTCGCTCGGTATGAAGCAGCGCCTGGGGATCGCCTGCGCGCTCCTCGGTGATCCCGAGCTCGTTTTTCTGGACGAGCCGACGAATGGGCTGGATCCGGCCGGTGTCGTCGAAGTACGCGAGCTCATCCGCGATCTCGGCAGGGGCGGACGGACCGTCGTGCTCTCGAGCCACCTCCTCGCGGAGACCGAGCTCGTGTGCGACAACGTCGCCGTCCTTTCGCGCGGGAAGCTGATCGCGCAAGGTTCCATCGAGGAGCTGCTGCGACAGCACGACGCTCTGCGCCTGCGCACCACGGACGACGCGAAAGCCCAGGCTCTTCTGGCTGGGATGCGATGGGTGGAGCGCGTCGATCAGCAGGACGGCGCTCTTGTGGTCACGGCGCCCCAGGCACGGGCCTGGGAGATTTCGCGCGATCTCGCGCTGCGGCAGGTCTACGTCAACGAGCTCACACCGCTGCATCGCTCGCTCGAAGAATTCTTCATGGAGATCACCGGGACCGATCCAGCCACCGGAAAGGAACGATCGTGATCGCGAACGTCGCGAACCTGACGCGGTGGGAGTGGTTCAAGCTTCGGCGGCGCTGGATGCTCTGGATCCTCCTCGCCTTCGCGATCCTTTTCGCCCAGCTCGCGGTGTGGGGACAGTTCTTTTCGTACCAGAACTTGCAGACGACCGGCGGAGAGCTGACCGTGCCGGCCTCGCTGCAGCAGCAGCAGGGTCGTCCGCCGCGCACCGTCGCATGCAACGATCTCCTCTCCGGCGATGCGGCGCGGCAGCCGGCCGATCTCGACGCCCAGGTCGTCGCCGGGCTCGCTGCGCAGTGCCGCCAGCAGGCCGCGACGCTGCCGGCGCGCCTGGCGCGTGCGTATCAGGGCTTCACGTTGCCGGGCAGCGTGTCGACCGCGCTCGGGATCGTTCAGACGCTTGCGCTGATCCTCATCGCGATCCTCACGGCGTCGGCCATCGGGATCGACTACGGGGCCGGCACGCTGCGTTCGGTGCTGACGCAAGGCGTCGGGCGGTGGCCCTACCTGACGGCCAAGATCATCACGCTCGCGGTGATCGCGTTTCTCGGCCTCGTCGGGGCGCTCGCTACCGTCGCGATCAGCAGCCTCATCGCCGGTGGCATCGCTGGCGCGCCGCCGGGTGGCGCGACGACGGCGACGTGGTCCGACGCGGGGCTCGCGCTGTGGAAGGCGTGGAGCTCGACCCTTCCGTATCTCGCGCTCACGACGTTCGTGACCGTCTTTGCGAGATCGTCCGCGGCAGGGATGGCGATCGGGCTCGGCTACTACTTCGCGGAACAGCTCCTCGTCGCGCTCTTCTCGAACCTGTTCAGCTGGTTCCAGAACGTCGCCGATTTCTTCCTCGTCCGAAACATCTCCGGATGGGTCGGCGGCTCGGGTGGCCTCGCCGGCGGCGCACTGCCCGACCAGACCCACGCGCTCGTCGTTCTCGCCTTCTACACGCTCGTTCTGGGAGGCGTCGCGTTCTGGCTTTTCGAGCGCCGAGATGTCCAGGGCGCGACCGGCGGAGGGTGATCGCGGCCGTCTAACCCTAATCTGAGCGCGATGGCCGACCTCGCGCACATCCGCAACTTCTGTGTCATCGCGCACGTCGATCACGGCAAGACGACCTTGTCCGATCGGCTGCTCGAGACGACCGGGACCGTGCCGCTCCGCGAGATGCGTGACCAGATGCTCGACTCCATGGAGCTCGAGCGCGAGCACGGGATCACGATCAAAGCCCGCGCCGTCCGCATGACCTGGCGCGAGCACGAGCTCAACCTCATCGACACCCCCGGTCACGTCGACTTCACGTACGAGGTCAGCCGCTCGCTCGCGGCGTGCGAGGGCGCCGTGCTCCTCGTCGACGCATCGCAGGGCATCGAGGCACAGACGCTCGCGAACGCCTACCTCGCGGTCGAGCAGGGCCTCGAGGTCATCCCCGTCATCAACAAGATCGATCTCCCGAACATCGACCTCGACGTGGTCCGCGAGG
The DNA here is from genome assembly GCA_005880575.1 of Chloroflexota bacterium. Classification (GTDB taxonomy): domain Bacteria; phylum Chloroflexota; class Limnocylindria; order P2-11E; family P2-11E; genus 3-1-20CM-2-70-9. The sequence goes on from VBIZ01000135.1 coordinate 2,039, forward strand.
AGCTGCGCACGACCCTCGGCTTCCGCGACCAGGAGATCCTTCTCGTGTCGGGAAAGACCGGCGCGGGCGTGAACGAGCTGCTCGACGCGATCGTCGAGCGCGTCCCGCCGCCGGTCGGCGACGTCGCGGCGCCGCTCCGCGCGCTCATCTTCGACTCGCACTACGACGCATACAAGGGCGTGGTCGCCCACGTCCGCGTCGTCGACGGCTCGCTCGGCGATCACGACCGCATCAGGCTGTTCGCGACGGAGAAAGAAAGCGAGCTGCTCGAGCTCGGCGTCTTCGGGCCCGACCCGCGCCCCATCGCGCGACTCGAGACCGGCGAGACCGGCTACGTCGCGACCGGGCTCAAGGCCGTCGCGGACTGCCGCGTCGGCGACACTCTCACGCTCGCGAGCCGTCCCGCTACCGCGCCGCTTCCGGGGTACCGGCCGGCAAAGCCGATGGTCTTCGCCGGCTTCTATCCATCCAACGCACAGGACTACCCGCTCCTCAAGGACGCGATGGAGAAGCTGCGCCTTAACGACGCGTCCCTCATCTACGAACCCGAGACCTCGCAGGCCCTCGGGTTTGGATTCCGCGCCGGGTTCCTCGGTCTGCTGCACCTCGAGATCGTCCAGGAACGCCTCGAGCGCGAGTACGACATCGACCTCATCGCGACCTCGCCGTCGGTCGAGTACCGCGTGATCACGCAGAAGGGCGCGGAGGTCGCCATCGACAACCCCGCGCTCCTCCCCGACCCGGGAACAATCGTGGAGATACGCGAGCCGTGGATGAAGGTGACGGTCATCGTGCCGACCACGTTCGTCGGTCCGGTCATGGAGCTCGCGCAGACCAAGCGCGCGTCGCTCGCCGACATGAGCTACGTCGATCCGACGAGGGCGATGCTCAAGTACGACATGCCGCTCTCGGAAGTGATCGTCGACTTCTACGATCAGCTCAAGTCGAGCTCGCGCGGCTACGCGTCCCTCGACTACGAGTTCGCGGAGTATCGGCCGGCGGACCTCGTGCGCCTCGACATCCTCGTCGCCGGCACGCTCGTCGACGCCCTTTCGATCATCACCCACCGCGAGCGGGCGCAGCAGACCGGCCGGGTTCTCGTGAACAAGCTCCGCGGCCTGATCCCAAAGCAGATGTTCGACGTGCGCATCCAGGCGGCGATCGGCGGAAAGGTCGTGGCCAGCGAGACCGTGAAGGCGAAGCGCAAGGACGTGCTTGCGAAATGCTACGGGGGCGATATCACCCGCAAGCGGAAGCTCCTCGAGAAGCAGAAGGAAGGCAAGAAGCGGATGAAGATGGTGGGGTCGGTGGAGATCCCGCAGGAGGCCTTCCTCGCCGTGCTCCGGATCGGCGACGACACGTGAAGACACCGAAGATCCAGTTCGAGCACCCCACGCAGATCGCGGCATCCACCTTCCTCCGCGCCGTCGCGGAAAACGACGCCGCTGCGGTCTGGGAGAGGCTCTCGCGCGAGACGCGGGGGCTGCTCGAGGGCCTCTACGCCGCGCGGTCCGCTCTCGCGCTGCAGCACGCCGCGGGGGTCGAGCCGTCGGGTGAGGATGCGCGCCTCGCCGAAGTCGTCGCTCCGCTCCGCGCGTCGGTCCTCGCGGCGCTGGGCGGCGCGGAGCGGATGGGGGGCTTCGGCGTCTCGGGGGCTCGGCTCGTGGATCGCGTCACCGTTTACGTACTGCTTCTTCCCGAGTTCGGCGAGGAGCGGATCGTGACCGAGAGCGACTGGCGTCCGAGCCACCTCCTCGCGTTCGTTCACGAGTCGCGCGAGTGGCTCATCGATCTCGGGCGCACCGCCGAGCTCTCAGCCGAGGCCGAGCTTCCGAGCCCTCTCGGGGTGACGCGATGACTCGGGGGATCGGGCTCTACGTGCACATTCCGTTCTGCGCGTCGCGCTGTCCGTACTGCGATTTCGCGACCGCGCCGGCGACGACCGCCCTCCGCTCCCGCTACCTGGATGCCCTGGACCGCGAGATCGCGCGAGAGGGAGAGATCCTTGGCCGCCCGCGAGCGCGCACGCTCTTCTTCGGAGGCGGCACCCCGAGCCTGCTCGAGCCAGCGGAGATCCAGATGCTCGGCGACGCGCTCCGCCGCGCGTTCGTCCTGCGGCCGCGCGAGGTCACGCTCGAGGCCAACCCGGCCACGCTGGACCGGGCGCGGCTCGAGGCGTGGCTCGCGCTCGGTCTGACTCGCCTCTCGATCGGTGCGCAAAGCTTCGACCCACGGGGTCTCCGGGCACTCGGACGGACCCACCAGCCCGAGGACAGCGCCGCCGCGGTCACCGTGGCTCGCGATGCGGCGCTGGACGTGAATCTCGATCTGATCTTCGGCTGGCCGGGTCAGACGATCGCGGCCTGGCAACGCGACCTGGAAACAGCGGCCGCGCTGAAGCCCGAACACGTGTCCTGCTACCCGCTCGAGCTGCGCCTCGATCCGGACGGGTCCATTCCGAACTGGCCGGGTGGGGGCTGGCCGGTCCTCGAACGCTGGCGGCGCGCGGCCGCGGCTGCGCAGCCCGACGATGCCGGTATCGCCCGCATGTACCGGGTTGCCGAGCGCGTGCTCGGACGCGCCGGTTACCGCCATTACGAGATCGCCAACTGGGCGCAGCACGGAAAGCGTTCGCTCCACAACCTCGGGTACTGGCGGGACCGCGACTGGCTCGGCGTCGGGGCCGGCGCCCACAGCCACCTTGCGGGCGCCCGGTCGGCGAACCCGGCCGACCTCCGTTCGTACATCTCGCGGGCCGAATCGGGAAGCGAGCGAGTGGTCGATGCCGAGTCCGATCCGCCGAGCGAAGCCGCGATGCTCGCGCTGCGACTGGATTCGGGCCTCGACCTCGAGCGCTACGCGGCACGCTTCGGCGACACCGCCGCGACGCGCGTGCGGTCCGCGCTGCGCGAGGTTGAGCCCGCGCATCTCGTCCAGGTGAAGGGTCATCACGCGCGGCTTACGCCACGGGGCCGCCTCTTGGCGAGTGAAGTATTCGTCCGCCTCTTGCCGTAGCGCGACGGCGCTCTTGCTATGCCAAGCGGAATTCGATATGCATCACGCGCACGCTCCACCGATTTTTGGGGAGGAACCATGCAGGAAGACGAAGGCACCGATTGGTCCGCGCAGAAGGAGCCCGGCTCGGTCTGGCCCACACCGTTGCCATCGAGCCCCACACCACCTCCGCCCTCGCCGATGAGTGGCTCATCGTCCAGCGGCGGTGGTCGCAAGACCACTCGTCGTAAGGCAACGAGCACAGGCGGACGCAAGAGCACCGCGAAACGCGCGACGCCCCGCCGCAAGGCCACGGCGAAGCGCACGACGGCGAAGCGCGCGACGGCGAAGCGCAGCACGGCCAAGCGCGGCACGGCGAAACGGGCCACCGCGAAGC
>VBIZ01000063.1 GCA_005880575.1 Chloroflexota bacterium
CGATGCGCCGAAGCTCGTCGATGAGAAACGACGGCGCGTCGCTCATCTCGAGCCTCGCGTACGTCTTCGATCCGACCACACCGATGCGACCGCCGCTGGCGATCCCCTCTTCGCGCAGAACATCGGAAAGCGGACGCGACCGGTCGCGCGGCTGGCTCGGCAGGCTGAAGTCCTGGAAGAGATGGCGGCGCAGGGGCAGCGGAGCCGCGCCGGCCATCGCGTAGCACTCGTTTCCTACGAGCACGGCAGGCTCACCGTTCGGTCCGAGGATGAGGATCGCCTCTTCGAATCGTGGGTCGAATCCGGTGAGGTACGAAACGTTGGCGCTGTGCTCGCGGTCGGCGTAGATGACGAGGTTGTCGTATCTCTTGGCGCGCTCGCGCAGCCGCTCGAGGCGAGCCGCGTAGGTCGCCGGGGTCAGCACGGGCCTCGCGTCGGGCATGCCGAAGTCGGGCAGGTCGACGCTCGTGAGCTTTGCCCGGAGTGCTGTCACGCGGGGCGACGATAGGGCTCGTGACCCGCTCCGGCGGAGGCACCCGTGTGCCTCCGCCGCTCAGGCGATGCTCAGACCGTTCTGTTGACCGTGATCGCGCGCACGAGCGCGACGATCAGTGCCGCGATGAGGAAGAAGAACGCGACCGCGAGAAGCGCCGCGAGATCGAGCACCGGTGGTCCTGACGGCTCCGGGAAGATGCCCTGGAACGGACGCACCAGCGGCTCCGTGATCCGGTAGAGGCCGGACACGAGCGGCTGGTTCGCGTTCGCGCCGAAGAGCTTCAGGATGAACCGCAGGATCAGCAGCGTCTCGAGGACGGTGAAGAGAAGCGTGACAACGCGGGTCACCGTCCACACCGCGTCGTTGCGTGCGACGGCGGTCGTCGGCCCGACGTTCACGTCCGAAGCGCCGGGTGTCGTGGATGCGGGACGCTCGACGATTCGTTCGCGCTCGTAGCGGTCGACTCGTTCGGTCGTGTCGTGGTCCCGTGGTGCAGATGTAGCCATGCCGGAGGGGGCAGCAGGTGGCATGCCAAATCGTTAACCTGCCAAGCGGCCGTGGATTTTCACTTTGCGCATCGCCAGCGAGTGCGCTTTGGTGAGACGGACCTCCAGGGGGTCGTCTACTACGCGAACTACCTGCTCTTCGCGGAGGTCGGGCGCATCGCCTACCTACGCGAGCTGGGCATCGTCTACGAGCGCGATCTCCTCGCGCATGGCGTCGACTTCACCATCGGCGAGGCGCGGGTGCGTTATCAGGCGCCCCTACGCTTCGATGACGAATACGACATCAAGGTGCGCGTCGGCGAGATCCGCCACTCGTCGTGGACGCTCGAGTATGCGATCGATCGCGCGGACGGCAGGCACTGCGCCGACGTCTCGACGATCCAGGTGATGATCGATCGGAAGACCGGCAGAGCGACCCGCATCGCAGCGGAGCTGCGCCGGGTTCTCGAGAGCGCGAAGGGAGCCTGATGGAGCCCATCCTTCCCGAGGAGCTCGTGATACTCCAGCGCTCGGTCCGCGAGTTCGTCGAGGAGCGCCTCGCGCCGCTCGAGCGAGAGATCGAAGAGAAGGACGAGATCCCGCGATCCGTGATCGACGCGATGGCCGGGATGGGCCTGTTCGGTCTCGGGTTCAGCGAGGAGGTCGGCGGCCAGGGCTTCGGCAAGCTCGGCTACTGCGTCGCGGTCGAGCAGCTCGCGCGCGCGAACGCATCGCTCTGGAACGTCATCGGCGGATCGGCCGGTCTCTGCGGGACGGCCATCGACATCGGCGGACCGGACGCGCTTCGCGCGCGCTACCTGCCGGACCTGCTCTCCGCGAGAAAGATCGGCGCGTACGGACTCTCCGAGCCCGGCGCGGGCAGCGACGCCGGCGGCCTCAAGACGGTCGCGCGCCGCGACGGTGACTCGTACGTCATCGAGGGCGCGAAGACCTTCATCACGAACGCGCCGATCGCGGACGTGTTCGTGATCTTCGCCACGCTTGACCCCAAGCTTGGATCGAAGGGCATCACCGCGTTCGTCGTCGAGCGCGCGACCGCGGGTCTCGAGGTCGGCCGCAACGACCAGAAGATGGGCCTGCACGGGTCGACGACTGCGCAGCTCTACTTCCGCGACATGCGCGTTCCGGCGTTACAGCGGGTCGGTGAGGACGGGAAAGGATTTGCCATCGCCCTCGCCACGCTCGATCACGGCCGCCTGGGACTCGCTGCGCACGCCGTCGGCGCGGCGCAGCACCTGCTGGAGGCCTGCGTCGCCTACGCGAGGTCGCGCACCCAGTTCGGGCGGCCGATCGGCACGAATCAGGCGGTCCAGTGGCTCCTTGCCGACGCCGCCATCGAGGTCCACGCCGCCCGTCTCATGGTCTACGACGCGGCGTCGCGCGCCGACCGCGGCGAGCGAGTTACCGACCGAGCATCGAAGACGAAGCTCTTCGCCACGGAGGCTCTCGGGCGCATCGCCGACGCGGCCGTGCAGATCCACGGCGGCATGGGTTACATGCGCGAGCTCTGGATCGAGCGGGCGTACCGCGACGCCCGTATCTACCGGATTTACGAGGGCACAAGTGAGATACAGCGACTGGTCATTGCGCAGGGGCTGCTTGCGGACACCTAGCACCATTTCTGGAGTCAGTTGTGGATAACCCCATGAATACGGTGGATAAAGGCCCTCCGGGGGCCGTTTCTGTGGACAACCTGCCCGTACCACGAGCGTCCATCGCCGACATTTGGCGCGTTCCGCTCGCCGTTTGGCGGGCCCGGAGAGCGCTCGACAGAGGCGAAATGGAGGCTGCCCGTGCCCTCGTGGCGCCTCTCCTGGGACGCTTCGGGACGGTCACCCTGGTGCGGAAGATCGCGGCCGAGATCCTCTACGCCTCGGGCGATCCCCTCTCCGCGGCTGCGCTCTTCGAGCAGGTCGCGAAGAAGCTAACAGCCGAGCGTGCGGTCGCCGTCGGCCTCGTCGCGTCCTACGCCGCCCTCAACCGCGCGGGCGACGCCCGGAGAAGCGCCGCGCTCCTGCCGCACAACATCGACGTGCGGCTCGCGCTCGCCTGGTCGGAGCTCGTGGCGCTCGGTGGCCAACCGGATCGGGGAGCGGCGCTCGTGGCCGAGATCGCAAAGGATCCCGAGCTTGGCGACTCGGCCGAGCGCGTGGCCATGCAAGCCGCGCTCGATGCGATCGTGTCCGGACGTGCGGGTGATAGCGACGCCGTGCGCACGAAGCTCCGCGCCGCCGAGACGAACGCGTCACAGCTCCGCGCCGGCGACCGCGCGTTCCTCGGCTACCTCGGCGGCGTCGCGCTGAGAGAGGCGGGTCTCATCGAGGACGCTCGCGCCACGTTCGCGCTGGCGATGGAAGCGTCGCCCGAATCGATCGGCGCCGCGCTCGCGCGTCGCGAGCGTGCGAATCTGCGACCGCTCTAGCCGGTCGCGCGCGATCGTCGAAGCAGCGCCAGGAAGTCCGCCACCGGTCCCATCGGCGTGCCCGCATCGGTACGCCGAATCGCGACGATGGGACGCCGCACCGGCGGCGCACCGATGACGCGGACCGGCCGCAGCGCCCGCGCGCGCAGCTCCGCGAGGAGTGCCATTCGCGGAAGCAGCGCGACGCCGAGGCCTTCGATGACCATCTTCTTCGCGGCCTCGACGTTGTCCATTTCGATGACGCTCTCGGGCACGACACCGGCCTGCCGGATGAGCGAGCTCGTGAGCTCGTAGTAGCTCGACGCGCGATCGAACAGGATGAGCCGATCGTCGGCGAGCTCCTGCAGGCGGATCCGATCGCGACGCGCGAACGGGTGATGCCGGCTCACGACGAGGACGAGCTCGTCGTCGAACACCGGAATGAGCTCGGCGTCGGGATGCTGGATCGGCCGGCCGACGCCGAGGTCGACCTCGCGACGGAGGACCATCTCGAGCACTTCCTCGGTGTGTCCGGTGCGCACGCCCATCCGCACTTGCGGGTGCGTGGTCTGGAATGCCTTCAGGATCGTCGGCAGGACATAGGTGCTGACCGCAGGCGCTGCGGCGATGAAGAGCTCACCCACTTTTCCGAGGCGCAGGTCGTTCACCGCCTTCTGTCCCTCGAGTACCTGCGCGATCGCGCGTTGCGCGTAGGGGAGGAGGGCGCGTCCCGCGTCGGTGAGCGTCATGCCACGGGAAGCGCGCACGAACAGCTCCACGCCGAGCTCACGCTCAAGGCCCTGTAAACGCGCGGTAAGAGCCGGCTGGGTCACGCTCAGGGTCTCGGCCGCGCGGCTCACGTTCCCGAGCCGCGCCACTTCGTTGAAGGCTTCGAGCTGGGCCAGGAGCACCGCGGGATCATAAACGTAATTGATCGCCACTATCTAAACAAACGATTTGTCTTATGACGGTTCCGGCACGCAGGATGCCCTGCTATGGCGACCATGAACAGCTTCGACCGCACCGAGAAGACGCCGGCCGAGTACCGGCCGATCCTTCGCGCATCCGCGACTGAGCGGGCGAGCGAGTCGCAGCAAACGGAGTGCTGCTGCCCTGAGCTCTGCCAGCTTGACCATGACAATTAGATCGCTCGTCAGCACCCCGCTTCTGCCGCCGGGTTTCACTGTTCCAGCATCACGCTGGACGGACCCGGCGTCGCGCTTGCGCGAGCTGCTCGAAAGCGAGTCCTACGTTTTCGCGCCGGGCATCTACGACCCGCATGGCGCGGAGATCGCGATGTACCACCGTGCGGCCGCGATCTACTTCTCGGGGTACTCCTTCGCGATCGGGCATCTCGGTACGACCGACATGGATCTCTACTCCGGCCCCGAGATCGCCGACGGCGCGCGCCGCACGATCTCCGCGCTCCGGAAGTTCCAGCTCACGATGGCGACGGGCGACCCCGAGAAGGGCGTCGCGCCGACGCACCTCGAGATCCCCCCGGTGGTCGTCGACATGGACGGCGGCTACGGCAACCTCTTCAACGTGCAGCGCGTCGCCGAGCTCTACGTCAACGCCGGTGTCGCAGGCGCCCACATCGAGGACCAGGTCCTTCCCAAGCGCTGCGGGCACATCGCCGGCAAGGCGCTGATCTCCGCGGACGAGATGGTCGGCAAGCTGCGCATGGCGCGCGCCGTCGCCGAGGATCTCGGCCGCGGCGATTTCGTGGTCATCGCGCGCACCGACGCGGTCTCGGCGGTCGACGCGCCCGAGAAGACGCGCGGGCTCGACCTCGCGATCGAACGCGCCCTTCGGTATCTCGATAGCGGCGCGCCCGACCTCGTCTGGTG
>VBIZ01000064.1 GCA_005880575.1 Chloroflexota bacterium
GTCGACGCCCGCGAGCGCCGCGGCCGCCTTCATGTCGTCGTAAAAGCTCGGGGTGATCTCCTGGATGCCGTCCCACGAGAAGAGCGCGCTGAAGACCTTCTTGCCGTCGTCGGCCTTGCTGTAGGTGATGAGCGCGTCCTTCACCTGCTTCGCGATGTCGTCCGGGAAATTCTTGGCGAGCGCGACACCGTCATTCGGGATCGGCCCCGCCGTGTCGATCACCTTCGTTTTCGTCTTGATGTCGGGCGTCGTGGCCACGAGGCTGTCGCGGGCGTCGATGAATGTCGCCGCTCCGTCGACCGTGCCCTGGTAGACGGCGAGCGCCGCCTGCGGGTGGCCGCCGGCGAAGATCGTGCTAGAGAAGAACGTCTTCGGCTCCTGGCCGGTCTTGTTCTTCACGACAAGCGTCGGATACACGTACCCGGACGCGGAGAGCGGGTCGACGAACGCGAACTTCTTGCCTTTGAGGCCGTTGATGTCGTTGATGCCGCTGTCGGCTTTGACCAGGATCTGCGACTTGTACGTGGTCGCGAGCTGACCGGTGTCGTCCTTGCGGAGCGCGCCGAGCACCGGGGTGCCGCAGCCCTTGCTGAGCAGCAGGGTCATCTGGAGTGGGGCGAAGAAGCCCATGTCGACGCTGCCGGCGCACATCGCCTCGACCTGCGCCGCGTAGCTCGTCATGACAGTCACGTTGATCCGAAGTCCTGTGGCTTTCTCTAGTGCCGCTTTGATGGCGTTGCCGTTCGTGGAGATCGTGGCGGCCTGCGTCGATGGCGTGAACGCCAGCTGGATCGGCCGATCGAGCCCGCCGATCCGCGGTGTCTTCGTCGGGCTCGCGCCCGGCGTCGCGACACTATTGCAAGCTGCGAACACGAGACTCGCGGCCAGAGCCCACCCCAGCGGGCCGCGCAGGGTGCTACGCATTCAGTCCCCTCCTCAATGTGGAAGCGTCCGTATCATATTCGGCTGAGTTGACCTTCCTCGCAAAGCTCAGTGCGGCGCAGCGCGCGCACGACAGCATTCTCTGTGTCGGCCTCGATCCCGAACCCGCCTCGATCCCGGAGTCGCTCGGCCGTGGACCTCAGGCGGCCGTTCGGTTTCTTCGGCGCATCGTCCGGGCGACGGCACCGCACGTCTGCGCGTACAAGCCGAATCTCGCGTTCTACGAGCGATATGGGAGCGCTGCGATGGACGTGCTCGCCCTCACGCTGCAGGCGATTCCAGCGGACATCCCGGTGATCCTCGATGCGAAGCGTGGGGATGTTCCGAACACTGCGTCCGCATATGCGGACGCACTCTTCGACTCGTTCCACGCGGATGCGGCGACCGTCGCTCCGTACGTCGGTCTGGATTCGATCGAGCCGTTTACAACGGGCGCTCGTTACGCGCTGGTGCTCGCCCGGACGAGCAATCCCGGCGCGGGCGATTTCCAGGACCTCGAGGTGGCAGGGCGTCCCCTGTACGAGCGCGTTGTCGAGCGCTGCGTCGAGCGCTTCGCGGCCGACCGATGTGGGTTCGTCGTCGGCGCCACCTACCCGGACGAGGCGAGACGCCTTCGCGCGCTCGCGCCCGACCGCCTGTTCCTGATGCCGGGCATCGGATCGCAGGGCGGCGACGTCGGTCTCGCGCTCCGTGCGGGCCTCGACGCGAACGGCGGGGGCGTGCTGCCGTCGGCGTCGCGCTCGGTGCTCTACGCGAGCCGAGGCGAGGACTTCGAGAAGGCCGCGGGTCAAGCGGCGCGGGCCCTCCGCGACGCGGCGAACGCGGCGCGCGCCGCCGCGACGGCCCCAGGTCGCTGATGTTCGGCGTTGGCCCCGAGGAGCTCGTCCTCATACTCATCATCGCGCTCATCGTCCTCGGGCCCGAGCGCATGCCCAAGGTCGCGCGTGACCTCGGCCGCGTGGTCGGCGACCTGCGGCGCACCTCGGATCAGCTCCGCGAGGAGTTTCTCAACGCCGACAAGCTGCTAGACAAGGCCGCGGACGCGGCGGCGCCTCCGGCGCCCGGCACGTCGATCCCCGCGACGCTGCCAACGAACGGCAGTCCGGCTCCGATCGAGGGCGAGACGCCATTCGATCGCGAGATGCGCGAGGCACGCGAGCGACTCAAAGCCCAGCGCGACGCGTGATAACCCTCTAAACTTTTTACTTGTGAACCGCGCCTTTCCCTGGCTCGTCTTCCTGGTCTTCGTGCTGTCGGTCTTCATCGACATCCCGAAGCACCAGTTCTCGTTTCCGTTTCCGCAGACCTGCCCTGGGATCTGCCTGAACCTCGGCCCCATCCAGGTCAACCAGGAGATCAAGACCCACCTCGGACTCGACCTCCAGGGTGGGACCCAGCTTCTCCTGCAGATGAACGTCGGTGAGATCCCGGCCGGGCAGAGCGTCTCCGATTACAACGACCGCGCGCGACGGGTCATCGACCGGCGGATCAACGGCCTCGGTGTCTCGGAGCCCGTGATCCAGGCCGTCGGCGACGACAAGATCCTGCTCCAGCTTCCGGGCATCGACGACCTGCAGAAGGCGAACGACATCGCCACCCAACAGGCGAAGCTCGAGATCAAAGTGCCCGACAAGGACAACCCGGGGCAGTACAAGTCACTGACACCGCCGCTCACCGGCGAGCACCTGAACCAGACGGATGTCCGTTTCGACAATGCCAACCAGCCCGTCGTGCATTTCGAGTTCACCGGAGACGACGCCAACCGTTGGATCCAACTCTCGAAGGATTATCTAAAGCAGCCCGTCCAGATCTCGCTCGACGGCAAGCAGATCTCGGCGCCGGTGATCCAAGACGTGTTCACCTCAGGCGCCGGCCAGATCTCCGGGAACTTCACGATCGCAACGGCGAAGGACCTTTCGAGCCTGATCAACTCCGGTGCGTTGCCGGTTTCACTCACCGTGATCCAGTCCTCGCGCGTCGAGCCGACCCTGGGCGCGCAATCAGTTCAGCGAAGCCTTGTCGCGGGCATCGTTGGCTTGCTGCTCGTCGCCTTCTTCATGATCGCGTACTACCGCGTGCCCGGCGTCCTCGCGGTGTTCGCGCTCCTCTACTACACCGCCCTGACCTACGCGATCTTCCGGCTCATCCCCGTCACCCTGACGCTCGCGGGCATCGCCGGATTCATCCTCTCGATCGGCATGGCGGTCGATGCGAACGTGCTCACGTTCGAGCGGCTCAAGGAGGAGCTACGTTCCGGCAAGTCGCTGCGCGTCGCCGTGGAGGAGGGACGCAAGCGCGCGTTCCCCTCGATCTTCTATTCGAACCTGGCCACGGTGCTGACGGCCGCGATCCTGTTCGAGTTCGGCACCGGCACGGTCAAGGGCTTCGCGCTCACGCTCGGGATCGGCGTAGCGGTGAGCTTCTTCACCGCGGTTGTCGTCACACAGATGCTGCTGCACGGCGCGATCGAGTTCTCCTCGCTGCGCCGGCGGTGGCTGTACGGGGTCGAGGAGCGAACGACGGAGCCGCCCACGGACCGCCACGCGCCACGCCCCGCGCCCGCGGTCTGATCCAACCCCGGACGTTCGCCTCGGTGCCGGGCGGTCTCGGCTAGGCGGTCTTGGCTCGAGGCGTCGGCAGGTATGCGGACGCTTGGAGCGTGAACAGCTCCGCGTAAAGGCCGCCGAGATCCATCAGCTCGTCGTGGTTTCCCTGCTCGACGACCCGACCCTCGTGCAAGACATAGATCCGATCGGCCGAGCGAACGCTCGAGAAGCGGTGGGAGATGAGCAGCACGGCGCGATCGGCGAAGAGATCGCGCATCCGTGTAAAGAGGTCGTGCTCCGCGCGCGCGTCGAGCGCCGCGGTCGGCTCGTCGAGGATGACGAGCGGCGCGTCGCGGAAGAACGCGCGGGCGAGCGCGATGCGCTGCCACTGGCCGATGGACACGTCCCTCCCGCCGAGGAAGAAAGGTCCGAGCATGGTGTCGTACCGCTCCGGCCATGAGCCCACGAAGGCGTCGGCGCCGGCGCGCTCGGCGGCCCTGATGATGCTGTCCGCCTCCGCCATGCGCTCGACCCGGCCCAGACCGATGTTCTCGCGTGCCGTGAGCATGAAGCGCGCGAAGTCCTGGAAGAGGACGGCGACCTGCTCGTAGACCCATCTCGGGTCGCGCGTCCCCGCATCGACTCCATCCCACCGGACCTGGCCGGAGTCGGGCCGATAGAGCCCCGACAGCAGCTTTGCGAGCGTGGTCTTTCCCGAGCCGTTCTCGCCGACGAGCGCGACGACCTCGCCGGCACGGATCTCGAGCGAGACGTCGTCGAGAGCGAGCCGCGGTGGCACCGGTGCGGAGCCATCGTCCGAAGCCGACGGCGGGTAGCGGAACGAGACGTGGTCGAGATCGATTCGCTGGAAGGGCGTCACCGGCACGGCCGTGAGCGCCGGACGAGCCGCCGCGAGCGAAGCGAACTCCTGCCAGTCCTCGAGGAACAGGCTCGACTCGTAGAGCTGCGTCAGGTTTCCGACAAGGCCGGAGAGCTGGCCGGAAAGCTGCTGGCTCGCGGCTATCGCGGCGCCGGCTTCCGCCACGCCGATCCGCCTTTCGATAACGAGGTAGCCGAGGACGCCGTAGGTCAGCGCGGTTACCACCGAAGACGCGCCGGCGCTGAGGAGCTGGTAGCCGACCCGTCTACGCAGGTTCTTAACTAATTCGACGAGCCGCTCGTTCGAGAGTCGCTCGTAGAGCGCCCGAAGGTACGGGGTCAGGGTGTAGGCCCGGATCTCCTTCGCGGACTCGCGGCTGGTGAAGAGGCCGAAGACATACGAGCGGCGGCGCTCGTTGGGCGTCATCGACTTCCAAAACTTGTAGCTCTGACGGCTGCCCGCCGCGCTCGCGATTGATATCGGCAGCAGCCCGACGAGCGCGATGACGAGAAGAACGGGCTGCAGGAGGTAGAGGGCCGCCGCGATCCCGGCAATGAGGAAAAGGCCGCGCGCCAGCGTGATCGCGGTCTGCGCGACGCCCAGCATCCGGCTCGACGCGTTGATGGCCCGGCGCAGCAGATCCTGAAACTCTGGCGTTTCGAAGCGCTTGAGGTCGATGGCGATGATGCGGTCGAGAAGGACCGAGTTCGTATGCCGGTCGACGATGGCGCCGAGGATCTGCTGCTGCTGGCCCTGCACCAGGCCGGTGCCGGTCGACACGATGCTGAGTGCGATCATCGCGGCGAGGAGATAGCCAACCCGGCTGAGATCGCCGCCGGTCCCGGTCGCGATGACCGCGGCGATCAGATCACGAGTGATGATCAGCTGCACCGCGGTGACGACCGCGGCGATGATCTGCGG
>VBIZ01000187.1 GCA_005880575.1 Chloroflexota bacterium
CGATAGAGCTCATGGACGTACGCGCGGATCTCGAGACCATCATGCGTGGGCAGGCTCGCCGGATCGATGCGCGGCCCGGCGACGACGATCATCCGCAAAGCCGGCACGAGCGCTTTCGCGGCGGGATAGGCCGCGATCACTCGGCGGAGCAGGGGTGCCCCGACGCCGGAGCCTCCGACGCTCACGATGCAGACCTTTTCGTCCGGCGCGTATCCGAGCATCGCCCGCAGTGCGTCGCGATCCCCGAGCGATCTCGGGTCGAAGCCGGTGATGTACCCGCTGAAGTCGTAGTGCGCCTCGGTCCAGTCCCGGATCGGCGGGAGGTTCGGCCCGAACCGGTCGGGGACGACGTCTTCCGGCGTGCCGACGAAAATGGCCCGATCGCGGAGCCGCGGGTAGCGAGCGATGTGCTCGATCATCTCCTCGTTGTAGTCCGCGGTGAGGAACGCCTCGCGTGCGCCGCCGTCGGGCATTGGGAGCCATCCGACGAAATCGGTGAGCCACGCGTAAGCCGCACGTTTTTGCTCCGGGTTCTCGTGCAGGTAGTAGTCGAGCTCCCAGGCCTCGTCGCCGATCCAGAGGTCGTAGTCCTCGTCACGCACGAGATCGTGGAACACCATGAAGTTCGCGAGGAGGATCTCGTCCATCCGGCGCCACGCTTGAAAACAGTGGAGGTCGTGCTCCGCGGACTCGCTCTCGATGTGCCGCGACTCGTTTGCGAGCTGCGCGCTCGCGGGGTGGATCCGCTCGCCCCGCGCCTGGAGCACCGCGGTGACCGGATGCTGCGCGAGCCAGTCGATCTCGAGCTCAGGATGGAGCTGTCGCAGCTCGTCGGCGATCGAAACGTCGCGCTGCGCGTGGCCCAGGCCGATCGGCGACGAGATATAGAGGGCGCGCTTGCGTCGTGCGCGGCCCCGCGACCAGCGAACCGGAGGTGTAGGCGGCGCGATGAAGTCCCGCAGCATGAGGTTCACTTTCACGGGGTCGCGCACCTGCGGCAGGTGACCGGAGCCGGCCAGCATCGTCAGCTTCCCACCCGTCGCCTCGGCAAGCGCGACTCCGCGGGACGCACCGGTGATCGCATCGTCCGTCCCCTGGATGATCAGGACCGGGCAGCGGATCTGCCCGGAGAGACTCTGCGCCGTGGCGCCGTTGAAGTCCCTCACTTGGGTCGCGATGAGCGTCTCGGGGCTCGTCTCGAGACCCCACGCGACGGCGTCCTCGATCGCCTTTGTCGAGTGCGGCTCGTTGAACGCCTTTCCGAAGAAGAACTCCAGGAAGCCGCGGTAGTCCTGCATCCAGTAGTTGCGGTTGTATTTGTCCCAGCCCTCGTAGGCCGGCAGCACCGCGTCGAACGGTTTGGCGCGTTCGACAAGCGGCGTGCCGAGGGGTACGGCGGGCCCGATGAAGACGACGCCCTGGACGCGCTCGGGGTGCTCAGCCGCGAGAAGAAGTGCCCATCGGGCGCCGGCGGACTCCGCCACGAGGAAGGCCCGATCGGTCGCGGTCGCGTCCATGACCGCGAGCGTGTCCGCGGCGAACTCCGGCGCTGCATAGGCCGACGACTCCGCCGGCCGGTCGGAACGGCCATTCCCGCGGCCGTCGAACGTCACGACCCGAGCGTGGCGGGCGAAGTAGGGGATCTGCATCTTCCAGAACCGCGAATGGACGATCGACCAGGCCGGGAGGAAGAGGATCGTCGGAGCTCCATCGCCGTAGACCTCGTAGTGGATGCGCACGCCGTTTCGCTCGACGTCGCCGCTTTGGTCGGGGTAGCGTGCACGGCTCTGCTCGCCTCGCGTCTCCTGGCGGCTTTCGGTAAGAACGCTCATCGTCCGCTCCTCTTCGCTCTGCGCTCGCGCTGGCGCAGCCATTCCTCCGTCCAGTCCCTGAGCTCGCGGTGTCCCGCGGTGATCCCCGACGCGCGATCGAGAATCACGCCCTCGTTGAACGTCATGACGAGTGCGACGAGTGCGTCGAGCGGGATGTCGAGGTCAAGCCTCTCTCGCACCGGACCGAACGCCTCGCGCAGAAGGGCGCGCCACTCGCCGTGGATGCGCGCGACTCGGGACCGGAGCTCGGGCCGGTTCCACGCGAGCGCCTGGAGCTCGAGCCAGACCTTCTGGTATTCGCGATCGGTCACGAGGTAGTGCATGGCCTGGCGCCATTTCTCCGCGAACGGAATATCGCTCGAGTAAAGGCCGCGCTGCCGAGCGATGAGCCGCGCGGTGAATCGCTCGAGCACGCGCACGTAAAGCTGCTCCATCGAGCCGAAGTAGTAGTGGACGAGGCCATGATTCGCGCCCGCCTCCTCCGCGAGCCTCCGGGTTGTGATCCCGGCGAAGCCCACCTCGACGAGGAGCCGTTCGGCCGCGTCGAGGAAGCGGTCCTCCGTCCGCGCTCGGTTCTCCTGAATCGCGGCCGCGGCGCTGCTCATGCGCGGCGCCACAGCACGTTGAGGATCTTCCAGCCTTCGGGCAGCCGCACCAGGTGCAGGTACTCGACGTACACGTTGGTGCGCACCTTCACGGCGGCCATGGCCTCGTCCAGGTCCTGCAGGACGAGCTCGACGATCTGGTCGCCGGCATGTTTCCGGCCGGTGCCGCGCGCCGTCCAATCGACCATGGAGCTCGCGGTGTCCTGGTCCAAAGAGCGTCCGTCGGGCATCAGCGCACGCTTCGCGAGATCTGGATGGAGCGCGCTTTCCATACGCGCCGGGTCTCCGGTCCACCAGGCCTCGTAGTAGTCATGGATCACCGTCTTGATCGCGTCCTCTGTGGCCGTTCGCTCGGTGTCGATCATCTCGTCCTCCGCACTGGTCAGGTGACTTAGTCGAGCGACTAAACTCTACGCCTGCCTGTCAAGCTCCCGCGCGGTTTTTCCGTCGAGCCTCGGTTCGACCTAGGGTCCCCGCTCAGACTCCTTACTTCGTCATACTCGCGGCGGTGATAGCCCGAGCGCGCGAGAACGCCGGTGCGCTCTGGCTCCTCGCCGCGACGACCATCGCGAATGTCCTCGGTTTCGGCTACCAGCTCGTCATGGCGCGGCTCCTCACCGCCGAGCAGTACGCGATCCTCATCGCGCTCTTTGGTGTGCTGATCCTCGAGGCGATCTCGAGTCAGGTGATCCAGTCGGCTACGGCGAAGCTCACCGCGCAGTACCGCGCGCGCGGCGACGAGGCCGCGCTGCACCAGTTCGTGAGGCGCTGGTCGCTTCGCGTCGCGATCGCGATGGCCGGCCTCGCGCTCACGATCGTCGTGCTCGCGGGTCCGATCTCGCAGGGCCTCGCGCTCCCCGCGCTCGCGGTGACGATGCTCGGCGTCGGCCTATTCTTCGCCGGCCTCTCGACCTTCGCTCTCGGTCTCCTGCAGGGTCTCGCGCGCTTCGGGTGGATGGGGAGCGTGCTCATCGTCCAGGCCGGCGCGCGACTGGTGCTCGGCGTCGCGCTCGTCCTGCTCGGCCTCGGTGTGAACGGAGCCTTCGCCGGCGCGACCGCGGCGATCGCGGTGAGCGTGCTCGTCGCCGCGGTACCGCTCGCCCCGCTTCTACGCGCGGCGCGCCGATCGAACGCCGTCGTCGAGCTCGCCGCGTCGGAGACCAGGTTCTTCGCGCTCGCCGCGGTAGTGCTCCTCGCCTACGCGGCACTGACGAATATCGACGCGGTCCTCGCACCCGCCGTGCTGGGCCCGGCCGACGCCGGGACCTACGCGGGCGCGGTGACACTGGGCAAGATCGTGCTGTTCGCGCCGATCGCCGTCGGCTTCCTCCTCCTGGAGCGCACGGCAAGCGCCCACGCGCGCGGCGAGCCGACGGAGCGCGCGCTCTTCCTGTCGCTGGGCCTGGTCCTCGCGACGAGCGGCGTCGCCGCGCTCGCCTACATCGTCGCGCCGGGCTTCTTCGTCGGCCTCATCGTCGGTAGCCAGTACCCGCTCACGGTCTCGGTCGCTCCCGTGTACGGGATCGCCGCGTTATCGAACGCGCTTCTGAATCTCTGGATCAGCTACTTCGTCGGTCGGGGCGAGATGCGCGTCGGTCTTGTCCTCGCGCTTGCGGTGGTGATCGAGGTCATCCTCCTCCTCGCCGTCGCGACCGATGCCCTATCTGTCGCGCGCATCGTCCTCATGGTCGCGCTCGCCACGCAAGCGGTGGCGATCGTCACCTTCCTCATCGAGCGGAGCGGCCAGGCCAAGGTGGCGCTGACGCCTCGCTGACACGTCGCGCCGCTACCCTCCGTGGTCGCATGCCGCCTTCCAGCACCCTCCTGCGCGCCGCGCTCGCGCTCACGGCGACGGGGATCGTCTCGGCCGCCAGCATCCGCCACGTGCAGGAGGAGAGTGGCGCCGACGTCATGTTCGCGGTGGCCTATGCCTTCTATCTCTCGCTGATCCTCATCGCGACCCCGCGCCACCCACCGCGATGGGCATCTCTGCTCGGATTCGTGTTCGCGGCGATCACCTACGTCGCCGCGATCATGACGCTCAACGGGAACGCCCTGGCGGTCGGCCTCTACCTGCTCGTCGCCCTCCTCGGCTACATCGCGACGCCCGCGCCGTTCCGTCCGCTGACCGTCGCCGCCTTCGCCCTCTGGACGCCGGCGATCCGGTTCTTCGGCCCGGATCCCCTCGCGGGGCAATTCCCGCCGCTCCTCGCATTCGCGTCGGTCCTGTCGCTGATCAACCTCGTGGCCACGCTCCTCGATCGAAGCGCCCGCGATCCCGACGAGCGTCTTCGCCGCATCGGCCTCGGCCTGCTCGCGGTCGCGACCGTGGCGACCGTCGTCGAGCGGCACCTGGCCGTCGAGTCGCTCGTCGTCGCACCGGACGATGTGATGGCACTCGTCGTTGTCGGCGTGCTCCCGCTGCTCGCCGTCGTTCGGCTGCGGCCATCGACGCGCGACGCGATCGCCACGGGTCTCGCGCTCGCCACGTTCATGCTCGCCGCGATGGCGCTCATCCTCGGCAAGGGCTACCACGTCGACGCCGTCACGGTGCCGCATGTCGCTGCGCAGCAGCTCCTCGCGGGTCACGACCCGTACGTCACGTTCGACCTTCCCGCCGCCCTGGCCCAGTTCGGAATGAACCCCGATCTGGTGACGCACTACGAGGATGGGACCGTCGTCCGCGCGCTCAACTATCCCGCGCTGAATTTTCTGCTGGTCACGCCGTTCATCGCCCTTGGTGTGACCGACGTCCGTTGGATCTATCTCGTGGAGATTGTCGCGCTCGTTCTCATCCTGCTCCGCAAGGTGCACATACCGTGGCGCCCTCTCGTCTCGGCCGGTGTCGTTGGCAACACCGTCATCGTGCGCCAGAACATCCTCGCGGGAGTCGATCCCACGTGGTGGGCGCTCCTGACCGTCGCCTGGATCTTCGTCGAGTCGCGATGGCTTTCGGCGATCGCGGTCGGGTTCGCGATCGCCTCGCGGCAGCCGGCCTGGTTTGCCGCTCCTTTTTATCTCGTCGCGATCTGGAAGCGGAACGGGCGCGCCGAAGCGATTCGCCGCGCGGCGATCGTCGCCGTCGCGGCGCTTGCCCCGAACCTCCCGTTCATCGTCGCCGACCCGGCTGCCTTCTTCGATGGCATCGCTCAGCCGATGCTGGGTGCGTTCGCTCCGTACGGCGTGGGCTTCGTTCGGCTCGGCCTCGATGGTCCGTTCCCGCTCCTGCCACGCGCGGCGTACGGAGTGCTATCCGCCGTTTCGTTCGTGGTCCTCATCGCGACCCTCTGGCGGTTCTGGCGAAAGGTGCCGATCGGCGCGGTGATCTTCCCGTTCGTTCCGCTCTATCTAGCATGGCGTTCGCTCCAGAACTACTTCGGTTCGATCCCGCTGCTCGCCATGGCCGGTGACGACGAGCTCATCGTCGGCGTGGCCGCCGAGCGCCGCGAACCCAGCGCCTTCAGCGCACTCGCCGCGTCGACGACGCCGGCTCCGGCGACATCGGCGGCGAGCCCGAGGTCGTCCGCGCTCTGAATCAGCGCGTGCCGAACGGCGCGGGCTCGCGCCACGCGAGACTCCGACCGCCTCGCGAATCGCGACGCCTCGAGCAGCAGCGCGCACACCCCGGCGACGTGGGGCGCGGCCATCGACGTTCCGCTCATACGGACGTATCGCGTCGCGATGCTGCAGCGGTCGCCGTCGAGGACCTGCGCGCGCGCACTCGCAACGCCGGATCCGTAGTGACACGAGCCGGTGGGCGTCGAGCCGCCGCCGACCGCGACGATGTCGGGCTTGCGCGCGGCCATACCGGCGACCGGGCCGCGCGAGCTGTAGTCGGTGATACGGCGATTCTTGTCGATGGCGCCGACCGTGATCGCGCCCGCCGCGCAGCCGGGCGAGCCGATCGTGCCTGGGGCCGGTCCGGAGTTGCCGGCCGCGACGCACACCAGGATGCCCTCGGCGCTCAGCGCGTCGACCTCTCGCGACAGCGGATCGTGTGGATCGCCGGGGCCGCCGAGCGAGAGATTCACCACGTCGACCTTCTGTCGGCTAAGCCACGAGAGCGCGGCCAGGACGGTGTCCTCGGTTCCGCCTTGCAGCGAGAGCCCCTTGGCGATCACCAGCGAAGCCCGCGGCGCCACGCCGCGATAGACGGCGCCCGCGCCGGCGACGATCCCCGCGACGTGAGTGCCGTGACCGACCTCGTCAGAGGTCCCGCTCTCGGTGAAGTCGCGGTATACGACGATGCGATCGGCAAAGTCGGGATGGCGGTCCGCACCGGTGTCGACGATCCCCACGCGGACGCGGTCACCCTCGAAGCCACTCTTCCAAACAGGCGCCACGTGGAGTAAGGGAACGCTCTCGTTCAGAAGCGCGTAGACCGGTTTCGGGGGTCGCGCGACGAACCCTGCCGCCTCGAGCTCGGCGCGCAGAGCGGCCTGACGATCTTCGGGAACGTCCAGCACCACGACGCCGGCGCGCCGGTGAGTCTGACGAACGACCGCGTCGTGCTTCCGGAGAACGACCTCGGGAATGCCTGTTTCGAGCGACGCCTCCTCCGCGCGGGCTGGGTCTTCAAGGGGCAGGACCGACACGCGGATTGGCCGTGCGGGCTCGACGATGAGACGCGTGCGCGTCCCGGTCGGAATGCCTCGATTGCTCGTCGCGAGCATGTCAACCGCATATTGACACGCGTGTCAAGGCCGACAATGCCCGTGTGCCGATCGATCGCCAGCTCCTCGAGCTCCTAGCCTGCCCCGACGACCATCACGCTCCTCTAAAGGAGGACGGGGACTTTCTGGTCTGCACTCAATGCCGCAAGCGCTTTCCTGTGAGGGACGGAATTCCCGTGATGCTCCTGGAAGAGGCACTGCCCCCGGCCGACTGAACGGCGCGTTCGCGGCTGGGGACGCGGCAGCGGGTGGCACGGGGGAGCGGGTTGCGCGCGAGCCGCTGACCGGCCGCGTCAGTCGCGGGCGATCCCCAATGGTGGGGAGCGGACCGGTAGGCGAGCGCGCGACCCCGACCCCGGGACAGGACCCGCTGCCGCTATTAGATATCTAACGCAAGCGTTCGCGCGGAACGACGATGCGGACGGTCGTGCCTTCTCCAGGCTTGCTCTGGACTTTGCACAGCCCACCCAGGAATGCGACGCGCTCGCGCATCCCCAGCAGCCCGAAATGTCCCGGACGCACGCCGGCTTCGCCCCACTGCTCTGTTTCGAAGCCGTGGCCGTCGTCGCCGACGTCGATCTCGAGAGTTTCTTCATTCTTGAGAAGCGCAAGGCGAACTTCGTGCGCTGCGGCGTGCTTCTTCACGTTGTTCAGCGCCTCGACCGCGACGCGATAGAGCGTCGACTCCGCCTCGCGCGAGAGCGGACCGGGATCGTCGAGCGCTTCCTCCAGCGTCCAGCCGGCCTCGTCGGCCATCTCGCGCGCCGCGGCCGACAGAGCCGCGACAAGGCCGAGGTCGTCGAGCGTCGCGGGTCGGACGGTCCCGAGGATCTCGCGCGTCTCGCGAATAGCGCGGCGAAGCAGCTCGGTCGCCTTGCCGACCTGCACGTTCTCGACGCCGGCGCTCTGCAGCTGGGCGTGGGCGGACACGAGGATCGGAGCGAGTCCGTCGTGCAGGTCGCGCGCAAGACGTCGCCGACTCTCTTCCTCCTGGGAGAGGAGCTGCCCGGTGAAGTGCTGAAGATCGCCGTACAGCTCCATCCGTTCGATCGCGAAGGCCGCCTGGTCGCCGAGGATGCGGAGATAGGCGATCGCATCGTTGCCGGGATGGCTCTGGCGGTTGACGTTCAGAACGCCCTGCGTCTTGGCGGCGACGAGCAGCGGTATGCAGATCGCGAACGGAACGTCCTTCGTATAGGGAGTCCCGAGCTCCTTCGGGGCGGGACCCTCGACGATCAGCGGCTCGCGGCGCTCGAGGGCCTGCCACGAGATCGAGGTTCCGACGGCGACGCGCGTGCCAACCAGACGCCCGGGACGGGACGCACGCACGATGAGGGCGTCGCCCGCGGCGTCCACCGTCATCAAAGAGGCGGACTCGTACGCGACCGCCTCATGAGCGGCTTCGAGCACGAGATCGAACAGCTCGTCGGCGCTCGCGGCGTTCCCGATGCGCACCGTCGCGCGCTCGAGCGAGCGGAGCAGGGTTGAGGGGGTCAGGTCGCGGTCGAGGACTCGACGAGGCCGTTGCGTACGGCGTAGATCGCGGCCTGCGTGCGATCCGAGACGTTCAGCTTCTCGAGGATCGCAGCGACGTGACTCTTCACGGTCTCCGGCGATAGCACCAGCTTGTCCGCGATCTCGCGATTGCTGAGGCCCTCGGCGACGAGTGCAAGGATCTCGCGCTCGCGCTTGGTGAGATTGCGGGCGGCCGGCGCTGTGGTCGAGCCCGGCTTCATCTCCGAGAGCATCCCCTTGAGCATCTGCGACTCGATGAACGCGCCGCCCGTCGCCACCTGCCGGATCGCGTCGATGAGGTCGTCCTTCGACACGTCCTTGAGGAGATAGCCCGCCGCGCCTGCTCGGACCGCTTCGCGCAGGTA
This sequence comes from Chloroflexota bacterium, assembly GCA_005880575.1. Classification (GTDB taxonomy): domain Bacteria; phylum Chloroflexota; class Limnocylindria; order P2-11E; family P2-11E; genus 3-1-20CM-2-70-9. The sequence goes on from VBIZ01000187.1 coordinate 8,991, forward strand.
CGCCGGGTTGTCATGCATCGTGACCATGATCACCGCGGTCCGCGAGCGCTCTTCCTTGATGCGCCGGGTCGCCTCGAGGCCGTCCATATCGGGCATGCGCACATCCATGAGCACGACGTCGGGGAGCTCTTTGCGCGCGGTCTCGATCGCCTCGCGCCCGGTCTTGGCCTCGCCCACCACGGTGAGGTCCTCGGCCTTGGCGAGCATGGAGGCGACGCCTTGCCGCACGAGCTCGTGGTCGTCTACGAGAAGTACTCGAATCGTCATCGTCGAGATTCTAGGGGTCGATCACACGACGGCGATCCAGATGAGATAGAGGAGCAGGCCCGCAAGCACGAGCACGAGCACGCCGATTCCGAACAGCGCGAGTGAACCGGCCTCGGTCGTCAGGGAACCTGTCAACAAGTGTTCTACAGCGGCGACCAGGTCTGCCGAGGGTGCGTCCTTTGCCACCCAGCCCTGCGGATTGTCGACGGATCGTTCAGCAGCGGCGGCTTCGGCCGCTCCTCCCGCGAGGATCAACGCGGGAGCGCCGAGCTCGGCGCGGCCGTCGCGGCGTAGGACCAGGGCGTCGACCAGAGCGAGGTCCGCCGGCCAGCTTCGGGCGAGGTTTACGGCCTCGGCGAGCTTCGCCGCGCGACGCACCTCGTAGCGTCGCTCGAGGCGGAGGATCGTCTCGATCGCCGCTCCGACGCTCGGGTGCGAGACGACCAGGAGGACCCTCGGTCGGCTGATGGCCGGACGATACACCGTTGTACGGTTCCGCTACACCGGACCTACACCGTTCCTCCCCCTCACGTCTGATGTCTTGTAACGCCCAAGAAACGACTCTTTCCTCGTGCCAAAGCGGATTCTCATCGCGGACGACCACCTCGCCGTGCGCGAGGGGCTCCGGTCGCTCATCGACCCGGATCCCGACTTCAAGGTCGTGGGCGAGGCTGCCGATGGCAATGAGGCCGCGCGCAAGGCGCTCGAGCTCCGCCCCGACCTGATCGTCCTCGACAACTCCATGCCCGGCATGACCGGCCTCGAGGTCGCGCGAATGCTCCGCGACAACCTCCCGCAGACGAAGATCGTCTTCCTCACGCTCGACCCCGGCATCCGCGACCTCGCTCTGGCGACGGGCGCGGCCGCGCATGTGTCGAAGGACCAGCCCCCTCAGGAGATCATGCGAGTGGTCCGCGCGGCCGTCGGCATCGCGGCGCCGAAGCCACAGTCGAGTCAGTTGGTTGGCCCGCAGGCCAAGCTCGCCGAGCTCCTCATCTCGGAAAAGCTCCTAAACCCCCGGCAGATCCAGGACCTCGACCGCGCGCGCGAGGGCAAGCAGACCCTCTCGAACGCGATCCTGCGATCGACCCTCGTGGCACCGGAGGCGCTCGCAAGCGCGTTCGCTCGCGTGAGCGGTCACCCGGTCGCTTCGCTCCGCGTTCCTCCCGAGGCCGCCGTCGTCCGTCAGCTGCCGCGCCGCTTCTGCGAGCTTCGCGCCGTCGCTCTCATCGAGTTCGGACGCACGAGCGCGACTCTCGCGATGGCCGATCCGCTCGATGAGGCGGCCCAGCGCGAAGCGAAGGACATGCTCGGAGATATCGAGCTCAAGGCCGTCACGGCCACGCTCACCGAAGTTCGTGACGCGATCCACCACGCGCACGCGCCCGCTCTCGTTCCGCTCGTCGCGATACCGGCTCTTCCGAAGAAGCAGACACGACGTCCGCTCGCTATCGCCGCCGCGCTCGCCGCCGCGCTCCTCCTGATCGCGACGGGCACCGGGGTTTTGCTGAACCAGGCCACGGTCGTCGCGGCGCGGGCGAATCTCACGATCTTCCAGGGCACGGTCGAGGTGCGTCACGGGACGGGTAACCTCGCCGCGGCATCGACCAACGATCTCGTCGAGCAGGGCGACACCGTTCGGACCGCGTCGGGCGCGCACGCCGCGCTGACGTTCTTCGATCACACGCTCGTGGTTCTCGAGCCTGACACGCAAGTCGTGCTCGAAACTCTTCGCACCGTCTCCGGCGGTCGCGACATCGACCTCGTCCTCCGCCAGACGACGGGCAAGACCTGGCACGTCGTGGCGCACAGCATCGGTGAGGGCGGCCGCTACGCGGTGCTCACGCCGACTTCGACGAGTACGGTGCAGGGAACCGCTTTCCAGGTGCGCATCGATGCGCTGGGCCGGACGATCGTCAGCACGACCGACGGCACCGTCCGCACGTTCGGCACGGACGCCGCAGTTCCGCCGGTCCTCGTCGCCGCCGGAATGCAGAGCATGGTCACGCAGACCGGACCTTCCGCGGCTGAAGCGATCACCGAACCGACGCTGACCTTCACGTTTGAGGATGCGAATCAGGCCTTCGTCGTGAACGCGGCAGGCCAGGCCGCGGGCACGAAGGAAGGATCCGTCCTCCGCTACATCCCCGGATCGTCGGTCGCGCAGGACAACGGCCGCGTCGCGGTGACGGTCCCAGGTTCGGAGGCGGGGCGGTTCAGCGCGATCGTCGCTCCGAAGAGCAACGTCGCGCAGGTGCGCATCGCAACCGAGCTCAACCAGGGCGGTAAAACGACAGCGGTCACCGAGACCAGGCCTGTCGAAAACGGAACCGCCAAGGGTGGCGTCACCGTCACCGGGACGACGATCATCATCCTGAGCGATTCGGCCGCCAAGGCCGCAGCGGCACCGGTCGTCGCGAGCGCGCCGCCGTCGCCGACTCCTTTCAATCCGCTGACCGTGATTTCGCAGGGCCCGCAGGGGAATCTCGGACCGGCGGGTCCGGGCGGTCTGAACGGCGAGCCGGGTGCGCAAGGGCCTCCCGGCGCGGTCGGCCCGACCGGTGCGCCCGGCGCCTCCGGCAATCCGGGCTCAGCAGGGGCTACCGGCGTTGCGGGACCCGCCGGCGAGAACGGAGCCGCAGGCGCGAACGGTCTCCCCGGTACGACTGGGGCTCCTGGCGTTCAGGGTCCTGCGGGCGTAGCTGGTGCGGCCGGCGCCGCTGGTCCAACGGGTCCTGCAGGCGTCGGACCCACGGGCGCAACTGGCGCGGTCGGACCGACCGGGCCGCAAGGCGCGACCGGTGCGACCGGCGCGGCTGGTGCGACGGGCGCGACGGGCGCGACCGGTAACAACGGTGTTGACGGGGCGACCGGCCCGACCGGCGGCAACGGCGCGACAGGCGCCAACGGCGCGACAGGCGCCACTGGGGCGACTGGTAACAATGGTGTTGACGGCGCGACCGGCGCGACCGGAGCGAACGGGGCGACCGGTGCGGCTGGTGCGACCGGGGCAGTAGGGCCGACAGGTCCTCAAGGCCCGAGCGGCGCGACCGGCGCGACCGGCGCGACCGGTAACAATGGTGTTGACGGCGCAACCGGCGCCACCGGTGTGACCGGTGCAACTGGTTCGATCGGAGCCACCGGCGCGAACGGCGCGACTGGTGCGACCGGTGCAAACGGCGCAACCGGCGCGAATGGAGTAACGGGAGCGACCGGATCAATCGGCGCGACCGGTGCTAGTGGTGCAGACGGCGCAACAGGTGCGACCGGATCGAACGGTGCGACGGGCGCTCAGGGTCCGACTGGTGCGCAGGGCCCGACCGGATCGGTTGGACCAACGGGTCCACAAGGTCCGACGGGTGCTAACGGCGCAACGGGCGCGACTGGATCGAATGGCGCAACGGGCGCGAATGGTGCGACGGGCGCGAACGGCGCCACAGGATCGAACGGCGCGACTGGTGCCACAGGATCGAACGGCGCGACCGGTGCCCAGGGTCCGACCGGGGTGCAAGGGCCGACGGGTTCCGTTGGACCAACCGGTCCTCAGGGTCCGACTGGCGCCAACGGTGCGACCGGTGCCACGGGCGCGAACGGCGTGACCGGTGCCACGGGCGTGAACGGCGTGACCGGTGCCACTGGTTCCAATGGCGCGACCGGTGCGACAGGTTCGAATGGCGCGACTGGCGCGAACGGTGCGACTGGCGCGAACGGTGCGACTGGCGCGAACGGTGCGACTGGTGCGACCGGTGCAAACGGCGCAACCGGCGCGAATGGAGTAACGGGAGCGACCGGATCAATCGGCGCGACCGGTGCTAGTGGTGCAGACGGCGCAACAGGTGCGACCGGATCGAACGGTGCGACGGGCGCTCAGGGTCCGACTGGTGCGCAGGGCCCGACGGGTTCTGTTGGACCTACCGGCCCTCAGGGTCCGACGGGTGCTAACGGAGCGACTGGGGCTACGGGCGCGAACGGCGCGACTGGTGCAACCGGGACAAACGGCGCCACTGGCGCGACTGGATCGAATGGCGCGACCGGAGCGACTGGGGCAAACGGTGCGACCGGTCCTCAGGGTCCGACGGGTGCTAACGGCGCGACGGGCGCGACCGGTGCCAATGGCGCGACTGGCGCGACCGGATCAAACGGCGCAACGGGTGCCACAGGATCGAACGGTGCAACCGGTGCAACGGGATCCAACGGAGCGACCGGTACAACTGGCGCGAACGGTGCGACAGGTGCTCAGGGTCCGACAGGTTCAGTCGGCCCCACCGGGCCTCAGGGTCCGACCGGTGCCAACGGCGCGACGGGCGCGACGGGCGCGAACGGCGTGACTGGTGCCACAGGTTCAAATGGCGCGACAGGCGCCACCGGTTCAAACGGAGCGACCGGTGTCACGGGCGCGAATGGCGCAACCGGCGCCACTGGCGCGAATGGCGCGACTGGAGCTAGTGGCGCGACTGGAGCTCAGGGTCCGACAGGCGCGCAAGGCCCGACGGGCTCTGTCGGCCCCACCGGTCCTCAGGGTCCGACCGGCGCAAACGGAGCAACGGGCGCGACCGGTGCCAACGGCGCGACTGGTGCGACCGGGTCAAACGGCGCCACGGGTGCCACAGGTTCGAACGGTGCAACCGGTGCGACGGGATCGAACGGGGCGACTGGTGCGACCGGGGCGAATGGCGCGACCGGCGCACAGGGTCCCACGGGTGCACAGGGCCCAACCGGTTCCGTTGGCCCCACCGGTCCTCAGGGTCCGACCGGAGCTAACGGCGCGACGGGCGCGACTGGTGCTAACGGCGCAACGGGTTCGAATGGCGCAACCGGCGCAACGGGATCGAACGGTGCAACTGGTGCGACGGGATCGAACGGTCCGACGGGCGCGACCGGAGCAAACGGTGCGACCGGTGCGCAGGGTCCAACTGGTGCGCAGGGTCCGACCGGCTCTGTCGGACCAACCGGTCCTCAGGGTCCGACTGGTGCTAACGGTGCGACTGGGGCCACGGGCGTCAATGGCGCCACTGGTGCGACCGGCTCGAACGGTCCGACGGGTGCGACCGGACCTAACGGCGCGACCGGCGCGACTGGATCAAACGGTGCGACCGGTGCCACGGGCGCGAACGGTGCGACCGGCGCGCAAGGTCCAACTGGTGCGCAGGGTCCGACCGGCTCGGTAGGTCCGACCGGTCCCCAGGGTCCCACCGGTGCCAACGGCGCAACGGGTGCAACTGGATCGAATGGCGCCACTGGGGCAACTGGGTCGAATGGTGCAACGGGCGCAACCGGATCGAATGGTGCAACTGGTGCGACGGGATCGAACGGCGCGACGGGCGCGACCGGCGCAAATGGCGCAACCGGTGCACAGGGTCCCACGGGCGCACAGGGCCCAACCGGTTCCGTTGGCCCCACCGGTCCTCAGGGTCCGACCGGCGCAAACGGAGCGACGGGTGCGACTGGTGCCAATGGCGCGACTGGCGCGACCGGCTCGAACGGTGCGACCGGTGCGACAGGGTCGAACGGCGCGACGGGAGCCACCGGATCGAACGGCGCTACCGGCGCGACGGGATCCAATGGAGCGACGGGTGCAACCGGATCGAATGGCGCGACAGGTCCGACAGGTGCGCAGGGTCCGACAGGATCAGTGGGGCCGACGGGTCCTCAAGGTCCGACCGGAGCTAACGGTGCGACCGGCGCGACCGGTGCGAACGGCCCCACTGGCGCAACCGGAACGAGCGGTGCAACCGGTGCGACTGGGTCGAACGGCGCGACCGGCGCAACGGGATCGACCGGCGCGACGGGTCCGACGGGCGCACAGGGTCCGACAGGTTCTGTGGGCCCAACCGGTCCGCAGGGTGCGACCGGAGCTAACGGCGCGACTGGCGCGACCGGATCGACCGGCGCGACGGGTGCTACTGGCTCGACCGGCTCCACGGGTATTACTGGCGCGACCGGCTCGACGGGTTCGACCGGCGCGACCGGCGCGACGGGTGTCACTGGTGCGACAGGAGCAACCGGCTCGACTGGTTCGAACGGTGCGACCGGCGCCACCGGCTCGAATGGTGCGACCGGCGCAACCGGAGTTACCGGGGCCACTGGTGCCACGGGCGTCACCGGTGCGACGGGTGCGACCGGTCCGACCGAGACGTTCCAGCAGAGCGGCACGACCGTCGGCACGCGAAGCACCGTGGACTTCACGAACGGGTTCGCGGTGACTGACAACGGCACGAAGATCACAGTCGACGGGTCGGGCTTCGTTCACACGACCGGCACCGAGTCGATCGCGGGCGACAAAACCCTGAGCGGCAACACGACCTTCAGCGGCACGACCTCCGTCACCAACGCGACGAGCACCGGCACGGCGTCGTCGATCAATACGGGCGCGTCGCTCACCACCGGTCAGAACTTCAATTCGACCACCAGCAGCGGCGCCGCTATGACCACCGGCACAGGGTCGACTGCCGGCTTCTTCTACGGCGGTGTCGGACAGACTGACCTCTACCGTGGCGCGAACTCCTTCGTCAGCACCGGCAACTTCGCGGGGACCCTGGTCGCGCTCACCGCTGACCAGACCACTGCCGGCACGATCCTCGGCATCAGCGCCAGGAACCTCACGAGCGGCAAAGCCATCGACGTGTCGCTGGGCACGTTGTACTCGGGCCAGACCGACTCGGTCGCCGGGTACACGATCGGCGCGGTCAACGTCCGCGCGCAGTCGTTCACCGGCAACATCTTCAACGTCTCGGCTTCTGGGGCATCGTCTTCGACCGGCAACCTCGCGAACTTCTCGAGCAACCAGCAGGCCGGAACGCTCTTGAACGTGCAGGCCAACGGGACGGGGACCGCGACAGCGCTGAACGTCTCGGCCCCGAACCAGGCTGCCGGCGGCAAGGCCGTCGCGGTCACCGTGGGCACAGCTGGGACGCCGATCTACGTGAACACCGCGAACCTCTACTCAGGCAGCCTCGTGTCCCTGAACGTGAACAGCGCGGCGGTCATCACGATCGACCAGGCCGGGAAGATCACCGGTCCTGTTAGCGGCAACTTCGTGATCGACGCCGGCAACGCGGCCGCTATCAACATCGGCGGCGTCACCGCGAACGCCGTGAACATCGGCTCCGCGACGGCACCGA
>VBIZ01000188.1 GCA_005880575.1 Chloroflexota bacterium
GATCGCGAGCATCGCGGCGACGCTTCTGGTGGCGGCGCTCGTGTTCGTCATGGCGCGACCCGCCGGACTCGTGGCGGCGACGGCGCTGGGCGCGGGATGGCTCGCCCTCGCGCCGGTCATGGTCTGGGGACCGGCGCTGAAGCCGGATCTTGTCGCGCTCGCGTTGACGGCGCTGGCCGTTGTCCTCCTCGATCGACGGCGCGAGCTCGCTCCGATCGCAGGGTTCGCTCTGGTATTCGCGGCCCTCGCGAAGCCGACCGCGCTGCTCCCAGCGGCCGCGCTCCTAGCCTGGCTCGCCTGGTCGGATCGCGCGACGCTCGTTCGGTGCGGATTCGGCGCCGCCGTCGCGGTCGTTGCCGCGGCGGTGACCGTCTATCTCGACTCCGTTCCGGACATCTGGCGGCATGTCGTGACGTGGAACGCGTTGCCGTGGTCGCTCGAGCAAATGCTGTCGATCGCGTTCATCGGCGTCTTTGTCGTCGGCATCCCGCTCGGGCTCGCGATCTTCATAGGCGGGGTTGGTGGCGCGCGGGCCGCGTACCTCGCCGGCGCGCTCGGGTTCGTCGTCGCGGGGGGACGCGAGGGCGCGACGATCAACTACCTGCTCGATCTCTCCGTCGCGATCATGCTGTCGATCGCCGCCGCGGCGCCCATGCTCCGATCGAACGCGCTCATCCCGCTCGCTCTGCTGGCGCAGCTCGTCGTCGGAACCTTCGTGGTCGACCCGCTTCGGGTGGTGCCAGGCCGCATTCCGACAACGGGCGCGTGGTCGGATCAGCTTCGCGGCGGCACGATCTCCCTCGCGTTCCGCATCGATGGACGCTACCTGGTGGAGGACTCCGGCTTGCTTGCCCAGAGCGGGATCCCACCCGTCGTGGACGATCTCTTCCTATGGTCGCGTCTCGTCGAGCGGGGGATCATCGACGCGGATCCGATCCTCAGCCAGGTGAGGGATGGGCGCATCGACACGGTGATCGCGCAAACGGACCTCGACCATCTCGATGCGGCGCCCGGTTTCGAGCGCCAGCGGTGGGCACCGACTCTGGTGCGAGCGGTGCTCGACCGTTACCGGCTGGCTCATCACGTCGGCGACCTTTGGATCTACGAGCCGCGCTGACCACTTACACTCAAACCATCCATGGACGCCCTCCAGATAAGTCAAATCGTCATCTCCATAGCGGTCGCGACGTCGATCCTGCTGCAGGCGCGCGGCACCGGCCTCTCGTCCACCTTTGGTGGTGAGTCGACCGCCTACCGCAGCCGCCGGGGTCTCGAGCGGACGCTCTTTCGGCTGACGATCGTGCTCATCGTTTTCTTCGTCTTGATATCGCTCTGGGGCGCGCGGCAGGCGACCACCGGCTAGGTGACCGGGCGCGACAAGGTCATCGTTGTTGCCCTCATCGGGCTCATGGTCGTCGCAAGCCTCGCCGCGATCGCGGCGGACCAGAACCCGGCAAACGGGGATCCCGCATACGGCGGCACCTACGTGGAGGGCGTCGCGGGCGTTCCGCAGTACCTGAATCCGGTCATCGCCGCGACCGACGTCGACCAGGACGTCGCGCGGCTCGCGTTCAGCGGCCTGACCCGGTACGACCAGGCCGGAGCCATCGTTCCCGACCTGGCCTCCGCGTTTCACACCGAGAGCGACGGTCGGATCTGGACGTTCGACATCCGCGAGGACGCCACGTGGCACGACGGTCAGCCGGTCACGGCGGACGACGTCGTCTTCACGGTCAAGCTTCTCCAGGACCGAGGCTACGTCGGCCCGTACAGCGATGCCTTCCGTGGGGTCACCGTCGATCGCATCGCGCCGCGGACGGTGCGCTTCACGCTGCCCGACGTGTACGGTCCGTTCGCCGACAGCACGACGGTGCCGCTCCTTCCGTCGCACCTTCTCGGAAACGTTCCCTATGCCGAGCTTTCGCGACAGCCGTTCAACGCGAGCCCCATCGGCACCGGTCCCTTCCGGGTGATCGAAGTTGACGCGCGGCAGGTCGTGCTTCTGCGGAACGACGACTTTTACCGCACCCGCCCCGCCCGCGGCCGCCCATATCTCGACAAGGTCATCCTTCGCTTCTACGCGGACCAGTCGGAGGCGCTGCTCGCGCTCTCGCGAGGCGAGGTCGATGGCGTCGGCGGCCTTTCCAGTCAGGATGGCGAGCGCGCCCGCTCGCTGAAGAGCGCAGTGCTCTACAGCCTCCCGACCGACAACTTCGTGTCGCTGTTTTTGAACGTTCGTCCGGAGAAGGTCGTCTTCCGCGATCGCGCCGTACGACAGGCGATCGCGACGGCCATCGACCGCGGCCGTGTCGTACAGCTAGCGGCCGACGGCCGGGGGACGGTCGCCGACGAGTTCGTGCCCTCGAGCTCGTGGGCGTACGTGAAAGACGTCACGCGCTACACGTACTCGACCGAGGACGCGGCCGCATTGCTGGACGCGGCCGATTGGAAGGACCACGACGGCGATCACATCCGCGACAAGGGCGGGCAGAAGCTCGCGTTCACGATCTCGACGTCGGACGAGCCCGCGCGCATGGCCGCCGCGACCCAGATCCAGCACGATCTGAACGCGATCGGCATGAGCGTGACGGTGAAGTCGATGCCGTTCGGCCAGCTTGTCGATAGCGTCGCGCGCCAGCGGGCCTTCGACGCGCTGCTCGTCGAGATCGCCGTGTCGGGGGACCCGGATCCGTACACGTTCTTCCATTCGACGGAGGTGAACGACCCCGGCCACAACTTTTCAGGGTTCTCGACCCTGCCGATCGACCGCAACCTCGAGGCCGCGCGCCGGACCTTCGACGAAGCCGCGCGCCGCGATCTCTACGCGCCGGTGTTTCAGGCGATCTCGAAAGAGGTCCCCGTCGTGTTCCTGTACTTCAGCGACTACCTCTACGCACAGAGCACCGTCGTGCAGGGACAGCGCATCGCGCCGCTCACCGACCCGCGCGAGCGTTTTTGGAACGTCGAAGACTGGTACGTGCGAACGCAAACGAAGCGCTGATGCGCCTGTCGTCAATTTTGACGACAGCATTGGCGCGATTTCATGGCTTCACACGATGCTCGACTTATGCGTAGATGCGCGTGTGGGAAAGGGCTGGGCAAAAGGGCTCACAGCGGGGACTGATCCTCGTGTCGCGCGAGCCGCCGCGGCGCATCGAGGGATGGTCTACCAGCGGAGAACGCCGTTTGAGGAATGCAAGTGGCGGACAGCGGGCCGTACGACGCTTCCGCTCGAGTGGTCGGATGAGATGGCCTATGTCGTCGGGTTGACCGCGACCGACGGTTGCCTCTTCACCGGTAGGCGGAAGATCAACTTCAAGTCCGAAGACCGGCAGCTCGTGGAGACATACCTCTCCGTCCTGGGTCGCGCAAATCGCGTGAAAAAGCAACGCACTCGAACAGACGGAGTCGTCTATTTCACGGAGTTCCATGACTCGAAGTTGTACGAGTGGTTTCGCTCGGTCGGCCTGACGCCCCGGAAGAGCCTGACCTTGGGCGCCATCGACGTTCCCAGTGCGTACCTCATGCCTCTGGCTCGCGGGCTCATGGATGGCGACGGCTCGGTTCTGAACTTCGTACACCAGCCGACCTTGAAGGTGCAGCCGAACTACTGGTATGAACGCCTCTCGGTGTGCTTCCACTCCGCCAGCAGGCCGCACATCGACTGGCTGCGCGAGCGGCTACTTCCCATCGCAGGAACTCGCGGCTATGTCGAAACAGCAAGAAGAGAAGGCCGACACGACTTTTTCAAACTCAAATATGGCAAGGCCGCGACGACCCTCCTCCTGTCCGCGTTCTATGCGGACCCGACCGCGCCCAGGTTGCTGCGGAAGTGGGAGATCTGGGACGCCTTTGTCGAACGACACCTCACTCCACTGACCGATACGATCGCTAGAATCGATGCGTCTCGCCGAAGTGGTGAAACGGTAAACACAGCAGCTCCAGGGGCTGCCGCTCGCAAGGGCTTGGGGGTTCGATTCCCCCCTTCGGCACAGTAGCCGTTCTTCTCTGCGAGTCCGTACCATCGCCACGATGCGCCGCAATGCCGATGTCGTCATCGTTGGTGGCGGGATTATCGGCGCCTCCATCGCGTACCACCTCACGAAGAAAGGTGTGCGCGACGTCCTCGTCCTCGAGCGCGATCGGCTGGGCTCGGGCTCCACAGGCAAGAACGCGGGCGGCATTCGTCTCCAGTTCTCGAGCGAGATCAACGTCGAGCTCTCGCAGCGGTCGCTGCCGCACATCGAGCGGTTCGCCGACGAGATCGGGACGGACCCGCACTTCCATCAGGTCGGGTACCTCTTCCTCATCACCGAGGACCGCGACGTCGATGCTTTCGAGCGCTCCCTCGCGATGTGGTCGCGGCTTGGCGTCCCTGCGCGCAAGGTGACCGCAGCCGAGGCCAAAGCGCTCTTCACGCACGCGCGCACCGACGACGTCCGGTTCGGTACCTTCTGCGCGAAGGACGGCTACGCCGATCCCTCGAGCATGCTGAATGGCTACGTCGCGCGTGCGCGCGAAGCCGGGGTCTCCTTCATGGAGAACGCCGCGGTGACGGCGATCTCGTGCACGAACGGCCGGGTGAGCGGCGTGCGCACGAAGGACGATGAGATCGGCGCGCGCACCGTCGTGAACGCCGCCGGTCCATGGGCGGGTGAAGTCGCGAAGCTCGCGAGCGTTGAGCTCCCCATCCAGCCGCTCCGCCGGCACATCTTCGTGACCGAGGCTGTGCCGGGGCTCGACGAAGACTTCCCGCTGACGATCGAGTTCGCGACCGGCCTGTACGCGCATCGTGAGTCGGGAGGCGTCCTCCTGGGCATGGCGGATCCGAACGAGAAGCCCGCGTTCGACGACAGCGTGAACTGGGACTTCATGCCGGCGGTTGTCGAGCGCGCGCTTTCGCGCTTCCCGATCCTCGAGCGGACGTCGATCAAGACAGGCTGGGCGGGACTCTACGAGGACACACCGGACAAGCACCCGATCCTCGGAAAAGTTGATGGGGTCGAAGGGCTCATCAACGCGGCCGGCTTCTCCGGGCACGGCGTAATGCACGCGCCCGTCACGGGCGAGCTCATCGCCGAGCTCATCGTCGACGGACGCACCTCGCTAGACATCAGCCCGCTTGCGCTATCGCGCTTTCGTAGCGGCCAGCTCGTCCGGGAGCACAACGTCATATGACGGCTGCGCTCCTGTTGCTCGTCCTCGACCTTGCGTTGGTGGCCGGCGCCGTGCTGTTGCTCTTGCTGGTTATCGTCCGTCGCGGCCGCACCGCGACGAATCTCGGACTCGCGCTGCTCCTCATCGTCCTCGCCGCCGCGCTCTGGTACACCTCGATCCGAAACGCGCCTCCGCTTCCCTAGGGAGAGCTAGGGCCTGCGAGGCGCGGGCGCGCGATCGGGGAGCAGCCACGGCAGAGCTTCGGCCATGGGCTCGACCAGGTTCGCGTATTGCTCGCGGGTGAGGTGTTCTCTGGCGAAGAGCCCGAGGGCCGCGCCGAAGGCGGCGTTCTCGGCCTTGTGTCCGAGCGGGCCGTGGCGCGCCTTCCAATTGACGAGTGCGCCCGCGGCCTCCGTGAGGCCGAAGAGCTTTTGACGGAACTCATCCCAGCGAACACCGAGATCCCGTTTCTCGATCTGCGCGAGCGCGGCGCGCTCGGCGTCGTGATACGCGTCCAGGCCCCGCGATTCATGCTGATCCCAGCCCCACGCCGCACGCTCGATCCCATTGACGTCGAAGACACGGAGATCGTCGGCTAGGCGATCGAGCTCGGCACGGCTCGGACCCCCGCCCTGTTTCGCACTCACGCAGACACGCTAAACCTTTCAGCGGCGCGGTGTGATGGATCTCGAGCGTGAGTACCATCGCGACTGGTGTTCACCCGCGATGAGATTCGGCTGACGACGCTCTCAACCTGCGCGGGCTGAGGGGCCAAGCTGGGCCCAGGCCCGCTGGCGCAGGTGCTGCGTCCGATGCGCGCTCAGAAGACCCCGGCGGAGCTGATTGTCGGCCTAGATGTGGCCGACGACGCGGCCGTATACCTGGTCGGGCGGGACCTCGCGATCGTCGAGACGCTCGACTTCTTTCCCCCGATCGTCGACGACGCGTACGCGTCCGGCGCGATCGGCGCTGCGAACGCGATGTCCGACGTGTACGCGATGGGCGGCGAGGTCCTGTTCGCGCTCAACATCGCGGCGTGGCCCGAGGACGCACCGCTCGCGCAGCTGGAGCGCGTCTTCCAGGGCGCGGTCGACAAAGTCGCGGAGGCAGGCGGCGCCATCGCCGGCGGCCACACGGTCATCGATCGCGAGCCCAAGTACGGGCTCGCCGTCACCGGCCGCGTCCATCCCGACCGCATGCTTCTCAAGTCAAACCTGCGTGCCGGCGATGCGCTTTGGCTGACGAAACCGATCGGCACCGGCGTCCTTACGACGGCGCACAAGAACGGAGAACTCGACGCGGCCGATCTCGCCTCGGCGATCGCCTCGATGGTCACGCTGAATCGGGCGGCTGCGCAGGCCGCCGTGGACGCCGAGCTGCATGCGGCCACGGACATCACCGGCTTTGGTCTCGCCGGCCACGCCTACGAGATGGCGGAACGATCGTCGGTTGGGATACGCATCCGCGCGAGCCTCGTCCCGCTTCTTCCCGGTGCGCGCCGGCACGCCGAGACCGGGATCAGCTTCGGTGGCCTCGAAAGGAACCGCTCGTATTTCGATGACGGGGCGAAAGTGCGGTTCGACGGGGTCGACGATGTGATCCGTACCCTGATCCTCGATCCGCAAACATCCGGCGGGCTTCTTGTCGGTGTTCCGACGGCCCATGCGGAAGCGTGGGAGCGGGCGAGCGCCGCGAGGGGGGTGATGCCCACTCAGATCGGTGAGGTCTTAGCCGGCGACGCCGGCGTCCAAGTGGTTCGTTGAGCTCGACCGTCGAAGCGGCCGAGGAGGCAACACCCGCACCGAGCGCGCGGGCTGCCGAATTGGCCGCGCTGCATCCCCAACGCGCGGCCCTCGAGCTCGCGTGGCCCGGCATCATCGAGAATCTCATCGCCGCGGCCGGACAGGCGACGATCTTCGTGTTCGTCGGTCAGCTTGGCGCGGTGTCGACCGCGGCCGTCGGCGCCGCCTTCCAGTTTCTCTTTCTCATGTTCCCGGTGTGGCGGTCGCTTGCGATCGGCACGATGGCCCACGTCAGCCGGCGGATGGGCGAGGGCCGCGCGGGCGTGGCTTCGGACGTCACTCGCCAATCGATCATCCTCGGCGCGCTCTTCGGGGTCGCCTTCGGCGTCGCGTTCGTCGTGTTCGCAGCACCACTCTTGCGTCTCCTCGGTGCGAACGACGAGGTCGTTTCGGTCGCCGTCCCGATCCTCGCGCTCATGGGCGCCGGGAGCGTTTTTCAGACGGTCTGGTTCATTGCCGCCTCGGCGATCCGTGCCGCAGGCGACAGCCGGACCCCGATGTGGCTCGCGATCCTCTCGGTCTGCGTGACCGTGCCGCTGGCGTTCTTGTTCATCGACGTGCTCCGCGTTGGGCCGATCGGCGCCGCCTACGCGGTCGTGACGAACAGCGCGGTGATCTGCGCGTTGTCTCTCTACCTGCTCTGGGTCGGACGAGCCGACCTCAGCATCCGCGGCGGCGTGTGGGGCCTCGACTTCGACCTCATCCGCTCGCTGTTCTCCATAAGCCTTCCGTCGGCCGCGGAGAGCGTGCTGTTCAGCGTCGGCATCCTCGCGCTCTCGGGGTTCGCCTTCCGTCTCGGGACCGAATCATCGGCGGCGCATCAGATCGTCAATCAGGTCGAGAGCTTTTCCTTCCTGCCGTGCATCGGATTCTCCGGAGCGGCGAGCGCGCTGGTCGGTCAGGCCCTTGGGATGGGCGACCCGCAGCGCGCGTTTCGGTCGGGCTGGGCGGCGGTGCGGATGGCGTTCCTCTGGTCGACGATCGCCGGCGTCGTGTTCATGGTCGTCCCCCAGTTCTTGCTCGGGATCTTCACCAACGACGAGCACGTGATCGATGCCGGCGTGGGTGCGCTCGCGGTCGTTGGAATCGGTCAACCCGCGCAGGCCGTGATCTTCACGCTCGGCGGCGCACTTCGCGGCGCCGGTGACACGCGGTTCCCGCTCATCGCGACGTTCGTGAACTGGTTCGTGGTGCGGCTGCCCCTGGCGTACGTACTCGCGTTCCCTCTCGGCCTTGGGCTCACCGGTGTGTGGGCAGGCATTGCCGCGGATTATTTCGTGCGCGCGGGCCTGCTCGCGTGGCGCTTCAACTCGGGAGCGTGGCAGAGGGTGCGTGTGTAACTTGCTTGATTACGGTGCCCAGGGCGGGACTTGAACCCGCACGCCTTATTCAGGCAATAGCCCCTCGAACTATCGTGTTTACCATTACACCACCTGGGCAGGCGTATTCATTTTAGCTCAGACGGATCCTTTCGCGAGACGTACGCTTGCCAAATATCGCGCTTTCGTTCCAGGCACGGTGCACCCGCCGGATAGATAAGAGGTAGAAGGATCGACGATTCAGCCTTGGCGTAACGAAGCGCGAAATATGGGTTGCCGGCGCTCGTCGTGGTCTCCTGGATACTGCCTTTGATCTCGAGCACGCGGCCAAGGACGCCCCGAAGCCATTTGACGTGTTTGCCGCTACCCGAATTGAAGCTCGTGATCAGATACTCCCAGTCGTAGTCGCTCCGACGGCCGGTATCCGCGCGGTAGACCTCATTGATGATGCTGCCATCGCCGTCGAGAAGACCCCTCGCCAGCGGCATTAGGAATTCATCCGGCACCGATATTCCGCCGATCGTAAGGCTCTTGCGTGGGGTTAAGCCGGTAGATCGAGACCATTCATACAGGCGTGAATCGTGAAATTGCGTGTAGCAGACGACCCCGCCCTTTCTTGTCGTATGGCTCTTCACGCGATTTTTCCGGCCGAGCAGGCCGAGGTAAGTCTCGACCAACTGACGGTCGCCAGACTTGAAGTTGATCACGCGCCGACCCGTGATGAGGCACCCGTCGGTCGCCGTGAGGCCAACGATGTACGCCATTTCGTCTGACCAGGCGAGTGGCAACGTGGTGATGCCGGCCATCGGCCACTTGCAGAGCTCCGGCGGAGTGCGACGGACGTACTGCTTGCCGCGATGGGCTGCGGCGGCTCGGGCAACGCGCGCATCCGTCGCCGCCGTGAGCCCCTTCGCCCAGCCCTTGCCCATCCGCGTATCTACGCACACCGCACGCGCCGTGAGAAGGTGACGAACACGCGAAACCTGTCGTCAAATGTGCGAACCCTGTCGCACAAATTGGCGGCGAAGTATCGTGACCGACGTGCGCATCACGCGCTGCCCGCGGTGCCTGGCTGAGGACATCAGCGCCGACGCTCATCCCTCGCGCCGGCTCGTCGGCGGCATGCCCGCGACGTTCTTCGTCTGCCGCGAGTGCTTCCGTCCGGCCGAGCTCGAGTTCCAGATCTCGTGCGAAGGCGCGAACATCCCCTACGCGCGGCTGCCGATCCGCGAATCGCTGCGTCTTCTGCGCGGCTTCTACCTGGACCGTCAGCGCGATACGCCGGACGACCCGCGGGTCACCGCCGCGCTCAGCGAGGTCGAGCGCCGGCTCCTCATCGGTCCGGTCGAGCGCGCTTCTAGACTCGACGCGTGAGTCCGGTCCGACCGAACCTCGCGCTGCTCTGGCCGTCGTACACGCTGCTTCCGCTTGCGGGCCTGGGCATCCTCGTGTTCGGCGCGAGCGGTCGCGATACGACGATGGTGATCATCGGGCTCCTGCTCCTCGCCGCGAACGCGGCGATCGTCATCAACTACGCGTACTTCACGAAGCTCGGCATCGAGGACAGCGAGCTCGTCTATCGCACGAACTTCGGCACCCGAGTCGATCGCGTCCCGCTCGGTGGGCTGCAGCGCGTCGACGCGAAGCGCTATCCGGGTGCGCACTCCGGCGTGTCTGCGCCGTTCTTCGTCGCGCGCGGACGTGACTCGACGGTGAAGGTGAACACCAAGCCGTACCGCTTGCGCGATTTCACGTCGCTCCTCGGCGCGGTGCGATCCGCCAACGCCCGAGTCGACCTGGATCCGTTCTGGGCGCGCGTCGCCGCCGGTGAGGATCCGTCCAAGGAGATCGAGCTCACGCCGCGCAGCCGGATCTAGGTGCGGCGCAGCCGTCCCAGCTCGATCGCGGTGCAGCGGTCCCAGACGACGCGCATGCCGGCCGCCTCGGCCCGCTCAGCCGCTGCCACGTTGCCGAGGTCGAGCTGGAACCACATCGCCGTAATGCCCGCGGCGATCGCGTCGTCGACGACCGCGTCGAGGTACTCGCCACGGCGGAACACGTCGACGAAGCCGACGTTCGCCTCCTTCGGGATGTCGACCAGCCGCTCGTACGAGCGCTCGCCTTCCACGACCGCGCCCCGGAGAGCTGGATTCACCGGGATCACGCGATAGCCATGCCCGCGCAGGGTGCGCGAGACCGAATTGCTCGGTCGATCGGGACGTGCGGAATAGCCGAAGACGGCAATCGTGCGGGTAGAAGAGAGGAGGTCTCGTATGAGACCGGACTCATTCATTTTCTCACATCACGCGCATGACGAAAAGGTCTTGTCGCGCATCCTCGTCGCAGGATAATCGCGAGCGACATGCCGCCTCGTGCACCGGTCGTCTGGACCACCACCGCCGTGCGAAGCGAGCGCTTTCGGCAGCGGCTCGACGAGCGTCATCGCGAGCTCACGATCCACGCCAAGGCCCGCGGCCGCAGCTACCGCCGCTCGCGCGCCGATCCGCTGAGCGAGGAGCTCCAGCGCCTGCGCGCTGATTTCATCGCAGCGCTCGGACGGCTTGGATCGTTCGAGATCGCGATGAGTCGCCTGGCCCAGTGCCGTTACGAGATCCAGCTCAACGAGCGCGCCGACGATCTGTCGCGCGATTACTTCCAGCTCTGGCACCTCATCGCCCGCCGGAGCGGCGCGACCTGGCCGGAGGAGGAGCGCGAGGCCGAGCGCCTCGACTACTTCGCGATGCAGGTCGGCCGGCTCGAGGGAATCGCCGACGCCCTCGTCGTCGCTGGCCGGAACGTCCGGCTTTTTCCGCTCCCGAACGTCCCCTGGCTCACCGCCTCCTAGGAGCGCTCTTCGTCATACTTCACGCGCGGCGGGGCCGTAGCTCAGCGGTTAGAGCGCGCGGCTTACATCCGCGATGTCGGAGGTTCGAATCCCCCCGGCCCCACCCGGTAGAACGCGAGCGACTGCGGGCGGCCGACAAGTCGACCGCCCGCAGTGGTTTCTAGTCTTGGACCACGTCCACGTCGCTCGCCTTCACGTAGGCGAGCCGATGGTTGAATCGGATCAGGTAGAACTCGGTCGGCGTCGTGATGACGCTGTAGTGGGCGAGGTCGTTGAACGTGGGTGCGTCGTAGTAGTCGCCCTTGACCTTCTCGTAGGAAACGTAGCGCTGGCCTGCGGCGATCGAGTACTGCGCCATCGTCCTCGTAGAGATCGATTCGGGGTAGGCCCTGCCGTAGACGGCGATTGAAGCGTTCCCGGCCTTCGGCGTGATCACCGTGCCCGCGGTCCCGACGACATCGCTGCCCTTGGGGTCGTAAAACCAGACCTTGCTGCCCGCGTACCAGATGGCGTCCCAGTCGCCCTGCCGGTCGACGCGGTAGAAGTCCTGTCCGGTCACGGCCTTGTCGCCCCAGTCGTTCGCGCAGTCGGTGCCGCCTGTGTTCAGGCCTGGGTCGTTGAAGAGTGGCGCGGCGAAGCTGGGGGCGGTTCGCAGGTAGACGAAGTTCGCAGGTTGCGGCGCCTGAAGTGATCCGTCGCCCTGGCAGTCGCGCACCTGCGGCCGGTTGCGCTCGAAGTTCGGCGCGATGGTGACGATGTTGCCGCCCTGTGCGGTCGGCCGGATCGGAGAGCCGAGAAGCGCCATGTAGCGAGCCCAGTTCCAGAACGGACCCGGATCCCAGTGCATGCCGGCAACGAAGAACGTGTTCGGCCCCGGCACATCATCGTGGCCGATGATGTGCGCCCGATCGAGCGGGATGTGATACCTCGCCGCGAGCGAGCGCGTGAGCGCGGCTGACGTCTGGTACATCTTGTCCGTATACCAAATCGTTCCGTGGACCGCGACGCCTTCGTGTTCGTAACCGATCGCGTGCATGTTGAAGTTCCAGTTGCCGGCGTGCCATGCGACGTTCTTGGTCTGGACCATCTGCGTGATCTGTCCATCTGACGACCGCACGACGTAGTGCGGGCTCACGTAGTTGAGCGAGTTCTGGAAGATCTGGATGGTCCTGTCGTAGCTGACTTCGGAGTCGTGGATCACGATGAACCGGATATCGAGCCCGTCCGAGGGGCGCGTCGCGAGGTCGTAGTTGCCGTAGTCGCCCGGATCGCTCGAGTTCTGCTGATAGGCGGCTGGAACGAAGCGGCAGTCCAATCCGGGCGGGCAGTCGGCGGCCGAGTCGCGACCGGCCCGAAGCTGAAGTGCCGTCGCTGTCGCGCGGTCAGGCGCGACGGCGGACGACGCAAGGAACAGCGTCTGCCCGTCGCTGGTCGTGCGCGAGGCGCCGGCGGCGATCGTCGCGAACACGGTGTCCGCGAAGCCCAGCGCGATCGGCGCATCGGCTGAGCCGCTGTACTTGGCGACCGCGCCGTACCACTTGGCGGGATCGCTTGGCGCGGAGCCGACCGTGTCACGCGCGTACTGCGCCAGCAGCGCCGCGCCTCCGCGAATGTTCTGCCTGGCGTTCGACTTCAGCTCGCTCGCGGTCGCGCCGGTCGCATTCGCTGCGGCCGCGACGGTCGGTCCGGCGGACGTTGACTGAAGCGCGTGCGCCGACTCGTCACCCTTGGCACCCGCGAACGAGGCGTTCGTGGAGTCGACGAGCTGGAGCGGACCGAACGCTCCTGTTGCTTTCGACGCGTCTGACGATTCCCATCGCGTGAGCGTGTACGACACCGCGAGAAGCACGTTCGCGGGGACACCAAACTCCGCGGCGGCGCTTGTGAATGCGCCCTGTAGGGACGACGGAGCGGCGCTCGCCGAAGAACCCAGGTTCGCGAGGACGAGGACCGTGCTCGCGAGCAACGCGGAAATGCGCGCGGAAGGGCGGGGAAGTTGCGACATGATCACTCCTTTGTCGTGAGGGTCGACGCGGGCGCCGAGAGGTTACTCCGCGTGACCCGATCCGAACCGCACCGTCTGCCCGCCTGCCATGTGACAAGGCGAGCGGCAGCGAATCACCGTAAAGTGACGTCGCCATATGACGTCGGGTCGCCATTTTCTGCAGATCCCCGGTCCGACGAATGTGCCGGAGCGGGTCCTTCGAGCGATGGATCGGCCGGTCCCGGACCACCGCGGGCCGGAGATGCCCAGCCTTGTCGCTGAGATCCGCAACGGGTTGCGGGCGATCTTCAGGTCGGAGCGTGGCGAACCGGTTCTGTTCCCAGGCAGCGGAACAGGGGCGTGGGAAGCGTCCATCGTCAACACGCTGAGCCCTGGTGAGCGCGTACTCAGCTTCGAGAACGGTCACTTCGCTCATCTCTATGGAGATGCCGCGCGCAAGCTGGCCATGCAGGTAGATGAAGTCAAGCTCCGTTGGGGCGACGCGGTCACCGAGTCGGACATTCAGGCGAACCTCAAGCCCGAGCACCGGGCCGTGCTGATCGTCCATAACGAGACCTCCACGGGGGTCACCACGGATGTCGCGGCCGTGCGGCGCGCCATCGATCGCACCGGGCTCGAGCCACTTCTCCTCGTCGATGTCGTCAGCGCTCTCGGCTCCATCGATTTCCGGATGGACGAGTGGCGAGTCGACGTGGCTCTGACCGGCACGCAGAAGGGACTCATGCTTCCGCCGGGCGGCGCGATCCTCTGCGTCGGGCCGAGAGCGCTTGAAGCGGCCGAGAAGAATCGAACCCCGAGATATTTCTATGACTGGCGTCCGGTGATCCGCGACATGCAGCAGGGATTCTTTCCATACACCCCGCCGACGCTCCTGCTGTTCGGTCTTCGGGAGGCGCTGCGGATGCTGCTCGACGAAGGCCTCGACAACGTTCTCGCGCGGCATGCGCGCCTTGCCGAGGCCACGCGCGAGGCGGTCAGCGCGTGGGGCTTGAAGATGCTCGCAGGTGACCCCGCCCGCGCGTCGAATTCGCTCACGGCCGTCGTCGTTGACGCGATCGATTCAGGAGCGGTCGTGAAAGTGGCGGCCGAGCGATTGAATCTCGCGCTCGGCGTGGGTCTCGGTCAGCTTCGCGGCCGCGTGTTCCGCATCGGCCACCTCGGATCGTTGAACGAGCTTGAGGTCCTGGCGACTCTTGCGGGGACCGAGCTCGCGTTGCTCTATTCCGGCCAGACGATCGAGCTCGGCGTTGGCGTCGCGGCTGCCCAGCGGTTCTTTGCCGGAATTCCCGCGGCTGCCCCACCACAATCGGCCAAACCGCGTGTCGCCACGCCGGAGCGTGTCGGGTGAAGATCCGATGCGTGTAACCAACCGCGCCGACAAGCCGCTGGGCGACGTCGTCCCCGGTGTTCGCCGCGCGATCTTCTTCGATGCGTCCGAGGGGTCCGCACAGCTCACCTTCGGTGCGGCCGAGATCGATCCCGGTAAGGAGATCCCAGTGCACCGGCACAAGGTCGGCGATCGGTATGTGGAAGAAGGCTTCTTCGTGCTCGAGGGCGAGGGGGAGGTGCGTGTCGGCGACCAGGCCAGTCCCATCCGCGCGGGATCGTTCTGCGTGATGTCGCCGGCCGAGGGATTCCACAGCATCCGCAATACCGGCAGCAAGACGCTCAAGTTCGTGATGTGCTTCGCGGGCACAGGCGTTCAGATGGAGCGGAAGGCTTAGAGTCGAATCACCGACCGAATCACCGTCCCGCTGGTCATCGCGGCGAAGGCATCTTCCACGTCGTCAAGTCCGATCTCGCGCGTGACCATCTCGTCAAGCCGCAGCGTGCCCTCCAGATACCATCGCATGAGCCGCGGGAAGAATTCGGACGGGACCATGTCGCCGCCGCTGCACGATGTGAGGGTGACCTTCTTGTTGAAGAGACCGCCCCGCGCGAGCGGCAGCGTGACCGTCGAATCTGTCGGTGGGACGCCGACGATCACCACAGTTCCGCCGTACCCAACCATGTCGACGGCCTGTGCGACCGTCGCGGGAAGGCCGACGACCTCGAACGCGTAATCGAGCGGCCCGCCGGCAGCCGCACGAGCGGCGGCGACGGGATCGCCGCTGCGCGCGTCGACCGTGTCCGTCGCGCCGAACTGGCGAGCCCACTCGAGCTTCTGTGGCGTGAGGTCGACAGCGACGATCCGATCGGCGCCGGCGATACGCGCGCCCTGCACGACGGACAGGCCCACAGCGCCGCAGCCGATGATCGCGACGCGTGAGCCTCTGCGGATCTTCGCCGTGTTCAGTGCCGCGCCCACTCCCGTCACGACGCCGCAGGCGAAGAGACAGGCCTTGTCGAGCGGAATCGCGCGCGGCACCGGGATGGCCTGGGCCGCATGAACGACCGTGCGGGTGGCGAAGGTACCGGTCGAGAGGACGCGGGCGAGATGCTGGCCATCGCGCGCACGGCGGACGCGAGGCTGGGCGACCCTTTGCGTCTGGCAGAGGACCGGATCACCGCGTCGGCAGATCGCGCACGCGCCACATGGGACGCGCCACGAGATCACGACCCGGTCATCCGGCCGCACGGAGGTCACCGCGCGTCCGACGTGCTCGACTACGCCGGCGCCTTCGTGACCGAGGAGGATCGGGAAGGCCATGCCCCAGCCGTTCATGTTCTTGACGTGGAGATCGGTGTGGCAGACACCGCTCGCAGCCAGGCGGACGAGGATCTCGTCGTCGCCGAGATCATCGAAGGCGATCGGCTCGACAGCGACACTCTCGCCGGCCGCGTTCAGCATCGCCCCCCGATCGCTCACTGCGAGAGGCTACGCCCCCGTTTCTATCGAACGGTCGTTTGGTATATCGTCCCCGCCCGTGGCACGGCTGGTGGGGAGGCTGAGGGCGCCTCCGATCGTGCGGCGGCGGCAGCGTCGGTCGGCCGAGCGCGAGAAATCCATCCGCGCAGCGGCGCTCCGCATCTTCCGCCAGAAGGGTTACCACGCCGCCTCGATGCAGAACATCGCGGATGCCGTGGGCCTCTACAAGGGCAGCCTCTACTACTACGT
>VBIZ01000065.1 GCA_005880575.1 Chloroflexota bacterium
TCGTCATCCAGACCGAGGTGCACTTCACGACCGACTTCGGGTTGGATCCCGCGGGGAACCCCAAGCTCGACATGACCCTCGTCGGGACCGGCAGCGGCTCTCTCTTCCGCGACGGCAAGCGGCAGGATGTCACCTGGACGAGGCCCGACATTTTCGACGTCTTCACGCTCCGCAACGCGAGCGGTGAAGCCGTGCGCCTGAAGCCGGGTCAGACCTGGATCCACATCGTCCCGAAGGACTGGACGATCCCGAGCCAATAGCAGGACCGCACGCGCGTCGCGGGTCCTGTCCGAGGGGCGAGCAGCGCCGAGGTCTTCTTCGCTCGGCCCCTCGTGGGATCGCGATGGACCGCACGCCAGGGGCCGCTCGCTCAGAAGACCCCGACGCTGCCCACTGGCCGCTCGCTCAGAAGACGTCGGCGCTGCCCCACGGGAGCGCGAATCACCACTCCCAGCGCTGCCGGCGCACGAAGAGCGCCCACCCCGCGACCACCCATAGCGCGATCGGCACGAGTCCGCCCGCGGTCGTAAGGGCACCGAGACCGAGCACCGCGGCTCGGTCATTCCCCGCGTATTCGCCCGACGCCGCGAGCATCGCGATCCCGTCCAGAACGGCGAGTGATCCGAGCCCGAGCGTAAAGACCGAAATCACGGCGAAAAGCCCGACGCGGCGCAGCATGGTCACCGCGTCATCGTCGCACGGAGCGAGGGCCGATGCCCCCGCTCCGCGCGCATCTCGCGTTATGGGATCGAGAGGATCGCGATGACCTGCTGCTGCTGGTGCGTGGGATTCGTCCCGTCGTCGTACGTCGTGACCGACGTCGTGTAGCTCCTCCCGGCCGCGGACGTGATCCCGAAGTAGTCGCCGATGAACGTCGTGCGGCACGTCGGGCAGGACGTGTGCGGCGCGCTCAGCTGCGGGTCCCAGGTGTGCTGCGTCAGCCGGATGTTGTGGCCCTTCGGCGACAGGGTCGGCATGTAGAACTGGATGCTCGAGTTCACGCAGTAGTTCGCGGCGCCGTAGGGCGGCAGCGTGCCGCCGTAGTTCGGATTGATCGTGTCGAGCGCGATACCCGATGGCCCCGCGTCCGGCGAGCCCGCCGCGGGACACGCGAGGCGCCGGTCGTAGAACGCCACGCTCACCGTGCCGTCGGGAGCGACGTCCAGGTTCGGTTGGAACTCATCGACCGCGCTCGCGTTGTCGTTCACCTGGATCGGTCGGGACCAGGTGATGCCCTCGTCGTAGGACGCAGCGAGAAGGATGTTCACGACGCCGGCGCTGTAGTCCTCCCAGGTGACGTAGAGCGGATAGTGGCCGCCGATCTTCTTGTTGCCCACCGCGAAGCTCTCCTCGATGCCGTCGCGGAACGTCGTGTTCGGATAGACGAATGGTGTCGCCGCGATCGAGTCGCTGATGAGCGTGCTCGTCCAGGTGATCCCGCCGTCGGTCGACTTGTCGAGGAAGAGGACGTCGCAGCAGTACCCCTTCTTGGGCATGGTCGTGACGAGAGACGTGTACAGCGTGCCGTCGGGCGTGACGTGCGGGAGGAGGTAGGTCGCGCCCTGCGGCGTGCCGCTGACCTCGGGAAGCGAGATCGGACTCGACCATGGCGTGTGAGTCCCGTCGGGTAGCGCCTGCGCGATCGCGACGAAGGGGTGCGCCGTAGCGGGACCGGTGAAGACGACCCACATCACGTAGATGCGGTCGCGGAATGGGCTGTACCGGTTCGTGTCGATCGCGATCCACTGCTTGTCCGGCTCGCGGCCCTTGCTGTCGTAGGGAGCGACGATGTCCATCTGTCCATCGCGCGTGCTCCACTCGTCGGCGGTCGTCGCACCGTGGGGCCGGACAGAGGCCGCGATCACCTCGGCTGCCAGCTTCGGGTTCGGCTCCCGGTTCGGGTTGATCTGGAAGTTGTGGAAGTCGTTGTCGTAGAAGAACTGGTACGGAAGTATCAGCGAGTAGAAGTTGCCGAATCGATCGAACGCGCCGACCGGGTCGGTGTTATCCGTCCAGCCCTCGTAGCCGGGGACGTGTCCCTGGACCGGCCAGGTCTTCCCGCCGTCGGTCGACTCGTAGAAGCCGAGAAGGTGGTTGTAGCCCTCGGCGCTGACGAACCACTTGGACTGGCCGATGAGGTGGTAGGGATTGGTCGGGTCGACGCGAATGTCGGATTCGGAGTGGCCCTTGACGAGCATCGGACCGGCCGCTGGATAGCCGGCATTGCTCCCGGCCTGCGTCGCGTAGGGGCCCGGGTTCTCGCCGGTGTTCGCGGCCCCGCCGCACGGGGTCATTCCGCTGTACGCGTTCGCCGGAGCGAGGCTCGTGAAGAACGCTGCCTCGGGCGTGTAGCAGCTCGTCCGCTGCGTCGTCGCGAGGACGTTGCCGACGCGATTGGCCCCGCTGCTCGCGTACGCGGCGTCGCTCTGGATCCCCTGCGGCACGTTGCCGATGCCCGGCGAGGACGTGCTCGCGGGGATCGCCGCGAGCGCGACGATGATCAGAGACGCGCTCACAGCGAGGCTCGTTCGACGCAACATCAGATCCTCCCCACGTAGATGGAGCTCCGGAGCTCCGCGCCCGAGCGGGCATCGTACCGCTCGAGGATGCGGCGAGCACTTTCGCACCGGCGAAAGCCGTAGCCTTTGCGCGTGCGCGTTCGTCGGCGAGCCGCGGCGATCGCGTTCACCGGTCTCGTCTTCCTCGGGCTGCCGGCGGGAATGCTCGGCATCGCCTGGCCGACGATGCGCGTGTCGCTCGACGCGCCTTTGGCGGGACTTGGACTGCTTGTCGCGGCGATGACCATCACGCAGTTCGCCGCGAGTGCGGCGAGCGGTCTCCTGCGCGAGCGCCTTGGCACGATCGCGCTGCTCCTCGCCGCGGTTGCCGCCGCCGGCGGAGGCCTCGCGCTCTTCGCGATCGCGACCGGGTGGTGGGCGACGATCCTCGCCTCGGCCGTTCTCGGCTGCGGTATCGGGCTTCTCGATGCGGCCGTGAATACGGAAGCGGCACTTCGCGGCGACGTCCGATTCATGAGCGGACTCCACGGCGCCTGGGCGATCGGCGCCTCGCTCGGTCCGCCGCTCGTCGGTGCCGCGCTCGTCGCGAGCGCTTCGTGGCGCCCGGCGTACCTCGCCGCCGCCGCGGCGTTCGCTGTGCTCGGCGTCGCGACCTACGCGGTGCGCTCGGATCTCGCAGCCGCACCGGAGCTCGAGGCCGAGCCCTCGGGCGAGCGCCGGATCGGCCGGACGGTGATCCTCGGATGCGCGCTGATGTTCGTCTACGTGGGGATCGAGCTCGGCGGTGGCCAGTGGACCTACGTCCGGTTCACCGCGGACGGCTCGCTGAGCGATGGTGTCGCCGGCCTTGCGGTCTTCCTCTTCTGGTTCGCGCTCGCGGCCGGTCGGGTGGCGCTCGCGGTCTTCGGGGATCGGATCGCGCCGGCTCGACTGTTCGACTTCAGCGTGTTCGGTGCTCTCGCGAGCACGATCGCCTTCTCGATCCTGCCCCCTCCGGTCGCGGCCCAGATCGCGCTCCCGTGCCTCGGCGCGGCACTCTCGGTCTTCGTTCCCGTCCTTCTCTATCTCACACCGCGGCGGATCGGAAGCGCCGCCGCCCCGCGGGCGATCGGCTACCAGGTCGCCGCTGGAATGATCGGTGGCGCCGTCCTGCCGGCGGCGCTGGGTGTTCTCATGCAGGGGTTCGGCGTCGCGGTGCTCGGCCCGTGCCTCGTGACGATGGCCGCCGTCCTTGCCGGGTTACACGTGGCGTCGACGCGACCGATCGGCGCGCGAGGCTATGCCCGCCAGCTCTTCAGGTAACGCTGTTCGAAGCCGCTCCCTGTTCGATGGTCGCCAGAGCACGCGCGACCCGGACACGGGCGGCGTCGATCGTGTCGATCCGCGCGAACAGGACATCGCCAAGACGAATCTCCAGCTCTCGCGAGAGATCGCTCCGCAAACGACGGGCCCATCGCCGACCGAGCATGCCCGCGTGCGCGCCGAGAAGACGCGCGAGCACATAACCGGCGAGGAGAAGTGACGTGAGGACCAGAAGCGGGGTCGGTATCGGCCCGAGGATAGGCACCTCGACGCTCGCGAACGGCGCGTGCAGCAGGAACACCGCAGCGATCCAGAGCCCGGCGAACAGCAGGGCCGCGGTCACGATGTACTGAAGCGCACCGATGAGTGACCACACCGCGCTCGTCGGCGGGCGCGCGTCCGCGGTGCGCGTCGCGACGGCCGCATCGATCGCGCCGCCCAGGCGCGCGTGGAGGGCTTCGGCATCGATGAGCGTTGCAACGGCACCCCTTGCCTCGGACGGCACGCGCGGGAGCACGTCACCGACAAGGCTCCGGATCGGCTGGGACACGCGGGGTAGGCTCCCGCGCTCGCGCCACCGGCGGAGATAGCCCTCCGGATCTGCGACCACCCGATCTCGGCCGCTGGCCCGATAGATAAAGGTGGTGACCAGGCCGAAGGGCCCCGCGCCGCGCGGGCGCGCGGCGAGACGCGTGGCGGCGACGGCCTGTCGCTCGAGGCCTGTCAGATCGATAAGCGCCGCCGCCTCCCGCGTCACGTCTGCGAGCAACCGGGCCCGCTGCTCGGCCGTGATCAGCGGGGTCGCCTCCGAACGCACGCCGGCGCGCGTCGCGAGGTCGATCGCGGCGCCGCGCAGCTCGGCCGCGATGCGCTCGCTCATGACGCGTTTCGCCTCCACGCCCTCCGCGATCCAATCGCGCAGCTCATGCGCGTCGCCGTCGCGCGTCGCGCTCGTGACCGCGACGTTGACGTTCGCGATGCCCTCCGCACGCAGGCTCGAGGCGAGGTGCTCACGCAGCCGCTCGGCATCCGGGCCGATGCGGTCCGCCTTGTTCAAGACGACGAGCTGCCGCGAGAGGCGCGGCGCCCAGTGGCGAAGGTACTCATCGTGGAGCACCGCATCGCGGTACTTTTCGGGATCCGCGACCCACACCACCGCGTCGACGCGGGGGAGCAGCTTGTCGACGCGGGCGCGATGCTCGGGCGTCGTCGAATCGACGTCGGGAAGGTCCAGGATCGCGACGTCCGCGAAAGCGCCGTTCGCGTGATCGCGCACCTCGTGCACGTCGAGCCATCGCAGGAGGGGAGCGGTCTCATCGCGGGCGGTTCGAGCGACCCACGCGACCGGGGACCCGGTGGTCGGTCGCCGCGCCCCGGCTGCGCTCACGACCCCGCCGGCGAGCGCGTTGAGTAGG